>JAYTJD010000115.1:0-24942 GCA_043731405.1 Candidatus Altimarinota bacterium | reverse complement strand
AGTCGGACACCATATGTGACTATGACACCCGCTCTTGGATGCGGTAAATTGTAGAGAAAAATACCGACCAGATGCACGAGAGAAGAGAGAACTGATACGAGTATAGTCCGAGACTATGAGAAATCAAATGTATTTGTATTGACTTCTCTGCATTTTTGATCGATTGTACGATCAAAAATTATACCATCCCCATGAGTAATCGTCTGAGCAATAGTACTGGCAGTATCCCTCAAATGAGAGCCATCGTCGTATAGGGGATATCATCTTCTGGGGCTTGTGCAGCTTCTGGAACAATGATGGAAACTCCTTGAGTTTCTTTTTTTGTGGCTATTCTTGGTTTTTTGGTTTTTATTTTCCTGGGCTTTTTTGCTTTTATGATCTTTTCTACTGTTGCAAACATTGTCTGTGTCCAAAGTGCTTCTGCAGATCCACTATAGGTAGCAGTGATAGTGATAGTATGAGAACCTAGTGATAGACTTTGTGATTTTGGATTTTTGGATGTCAGAGTGTCTCCATCATCATATGTCCAGGTATAGAGGATTCACTTCTCTGCACCGGAGAGAGTGAGATTGAGAGAGCAGGTTTTGGTCGTAGTACGACAGAGGTATCAGTCGTCTGTTTCTGCGAATTTTGATTTCTGGAGGGTGATCGTTGGCGGATCGAAGAAGTCCATTTTCTTTGGTTTTTTCTTTTTCTTTTTTGTTGTACTGGATTGCTTCGAGCCTCGCAATGACGGATCTTTTATTTTTTTCACTTTTATTATCTCCTCCTTGTCTATCGGGCCGAGCACATGGATCCGATATCTGATCTCGGACATATTCCCAGCGAGATCGACCACTCGCAGCCAGATCTCATGATCTCCGAGCCCGTACTTGCGTCCTCAGGGATCTCGAGTCGTTTTGATGTCATTGTGTCCATAGTACCAGAGCCATCTGATTTTGCCTCACCCTGGATCATACGAGCGATCTGCCGTGAGGTTGATACTGCAGGTCAGAGCATAGCAATTGAACTCATAGTCACCTATCTGTTCGTAGTACGACTGCATCTTCCCGTCGAACTCGATGATCACAACAGGCGGGATCGTATCAGGTTCTATGATAGCCAGTGGAGAAGGCTGATCTGGAGTAACTGTGGTGTCATGGATCGCTGGGATTGGTAGTGAGATATTTTGTATGATCTCGAGTGCTTTAGTTTCTTTTTTTCATGATGCTCGATGAGTCAGCGTTATCTCTATTGAGCCAGTACCGATAAGATAGAGCTGAGGTGGATTGCATGAGTCGTATACCCCAGTTCAATAACGGATTTCACATGTATAGTTTTTGGGCAAAAATGAGCCCGAGAAAATAGGATCCAGTGTAAAGTTTACCCGACATGGGCTCGTCACACACTTGAGTATATTTCCTGAGTTAGTAGTATTCGTATAGTTCTGATATATAGGATCGATCTGTGGGAAAGTGACTCAGGTATTCGAATCTTGGAGAGCTAGAGTGCTCGGGTCTTGAAGAATTCCTGAATTCGTTGTTCCAGTATGGGTATTTATGATTCCTGTATTTATCTCTCCTATCAAGTTTTCGATATCCGTACTGATAGATGTATTATTCTGTGGAACTGTGAATCTGACACTCCAACTCACTGTCCTTGATTGACTGGGGTCTACTTTGCTCTTGAGGCGGAACGAAAAATATGAATCAGTCGAGAAATAGAGCGTACTCGGATTGCAAGTCGTGAGAATCCCTGTAGCGGTGATCACCTCGCAGATATAGTTCTTCGTGAGCAGTCCTCCAGTAAAAATCGGATCAAATGTCACATTGATTCGACACGGCTGATGCAATCAGCAATCCCAGACCCCTCAGGTGAATATCGCATTGGTGGGTTCTTGGCGAGTCGCTAGGATCTCAGGGAATAGGATACCTGTTGCGGTCGTTCCCGTGTATGTGACACCAGTTGCTGTTGTCCAAGTACTTGTGATCCCAGTATGGACAGATATGATTCCTGTATTCGTCATACCAGTTCCCATAGTATTGAGTCCACCTGTGAGAGAAGAGGCTAGAGGAGTCAGTGCTCCAGTATCTATAGATATGATAGTCACGATCTGGGTATCGCTCACTGGTGGATCGATGGGAGCAGGGATGGGCGTGATGACGTCAACTATTGCCATAGGTGTTTCTATTGTTCCAGGGTTGGTAATAGCGACATATAGTGCTCATACTCAGGTTGTAGTCATCACTATCACACCACTAGTCGTGCCTGGGACACTGAGAGATCCAGAGGATATCGACACAATATCCGATTGGATCACGGGAGAGGCTATGACTCCAAGGTCAGTCAGGAGAGTACCAGAATCCGCTACAGTCGGAAATGTCGATCCAGTACTCACTATACTCGTATCTACAGTTCCAGTACTCGATCATACTAGCATAGGTGGAACTACTGATTCTATATTTCAAGATGCAGTTGTACCGGTGCTAGTCTCAATTGTTCCAGTTAGAGTGTTTGTTGTGGGAGTTGTTGATATAGGACTAGAGCCACTCATCTGTGATCCTGCAGAGGTCGACCCACTATTATCCTGTGGTATGGTGAATCTGACGTCCCAGCTCATCATCCTCGATTGACTTGGGTCTAGTTTGCTCGTGAGGCGGAGTAAGAAAGATGAGCCAGTATAGAAATAGAGCGTATTGGGATTGCAGGTCGTGAGTATGCCCGTAGCCGTGATCACTTCACAGATATAGTTCCTCGACAAAAATGAACCCGTAAAAATCGGATCAAATGTCACATTGATTCGACATGGCTGACTCACTCCACAGTCCCAAATACTGTCCGACAGGGTTGCATTGGTCGGTTCCTGACGAGTTGGGATGATCTCTGGGAAAGTGATACTTGCATAGATCACTCAGGTTACTGATGATCAAGTTGAATTAGTCCCAGTATTCGTAGGTCATATGATTGTTATTCCGGTGCTCGTACTTCATGAGACGGTTGATCCCGTGGTGGTACTATCTGTATTTGTAGTTAATGAATTGATCACTCCAGTACTCATTATTCAAGTATTTGTGATTCCTATATTGGTGACTCCAATGTTGATCGATCCTGTCGCAACAGGGATCGTGCAATCCATATCAGTTACAGGGAGATAGATCACAACATCATCTCTCTGTGTCCCACTATAGGAATCTGTATCGATGATCGCTCCTGATCGATCGGTGAGCATGACTGACTCATATCCAGTATTATTGAGGACGATTTTGGTCGTGGCATAGATGAATCTGCTATTGCTATGCGAGGCGATAGTAGTGTTCATCGGGATCGTATACGTCTTGAGTGAGGCATCGTAGAGGTGATATCCACTGATATCGGCAGTCTGACATCCTGCATTGCGGATCTCGATATATTCTCAGAGTGTGTCATCTCATGCAGGGTTGGGCAAGAGTGCCCAGAACTCCACTCAGGCAAAAGCCGCGAATGGAATGAGAAACAATAAAAATCCAGAAATGAGGAGTTCTGTTTTTGATATACGATGTCAGTTCTGAGAATACATACCAGATGCAAAAAAGTATATACCTATGATTATACAACCAATTATTACTCAAATATTAATTTTTTTGAGATTTTCTCAAAATTGCTTTTTTTATCCTTTTTGATATGCTATTTTTTCCTAAATATATCTATGCATATCGCTATCCTCACCTGATGAATATCTCCAGAACGAGCCGTCGCCCTCCGCAGTGGGAGCAATATGAGTGATTGGATGATTTTCGCTTGACATAGTGTTAATTTGTATGATTTCCCTACTGGACTCGATACTTTTCTCACAAAATACGAGACCTACGATCTCGTAATCCCGATGTTTCATGGGGTCTATGGCGAGGATGGACAGGTCACAGCATTCCTGAAAACCCTGAATTGCAAATATGCATATTCAGACTTCGAGATACATGCTCTCTGTATCGACAAAAATCTGACCAATCAGGTCCTCGCGGATATAGGAGTCAATATACCGAGATCACTCTGTCTCAAGGAGTGAATACAAATCAATATACTCGAGTCGCCTCTCGTCTGTTATCCAGTTATCGTGAAGCCGAACAAGTGAGGGAGCTCTATCGGAGCGAGCAAGGTGCATGATCGCAGTGAACTCATCGGAGCTCAAGAATCTATCACAGGTGATGATATCCTCATCCAGGAGTCTATCGAGTGACGCGAATTCACGGTCGGAGTCTACCGAGATATGATCGGATATCACGCTCTCCCGATCATCGAGATCCGTACTCTCTCGCAGGATTTCTTTGACTACAGTGAAAAATACGAAACCGACGGATCCAATGAAGTATTCATGGAATGAGAGGACGACCTACAAAAAAAACTCTCGAGTGAGAGTCTCCTAATATGTGAATATATCGGAACAAGTGGCGTAGTTCGTATCGACTGGCGATATGATGGATCGGATCTTTACTTCCTCGAGGTGAACACGATCCCAGGATTCACATCAGGATCACTAGTGCCAAAAATGTGGAAGCGAGCAAGAAAAACAGAGAGAGAATTTGTGGAGATACTAGCTCATTAGATTGTCTAATATACCTTCTTGCGGTAAGCTGAATATTTGGCTCTGTGGGTTTTCGAAACTACTTCCTAGATCTATTTCGCCATCGCATATTACCTAGGGTTCTATATAGAGCAAATATCTTTGGGGAATTAGGATGATAATATACTTCTACATGATGTAGGTATCTTGCAAGATCAGGATCTAAGTTTGGGAGAATCTGTTCTCTTAAAAATAACTCTGGCTTACCATTATATTCATCAAATAATTCTGCATTAAACAATATCCACGCTTTCATTGATGCTATCCCTGCTGCTTCGGAATTTCTGGCCATTGCTTCCGCTGCTCGATGAAATATGTCGAACGTAACTCTGCGAACTTCTGCTTCGTGAGAATTCGGATCTGGCATGAGTATGTCTGCGACTCGGAGGCTGGGATTTTTCTCAAGAAGATGTTTCAGGGTATCTAGGTTCACTTGTGTTCTTTTTGCTAATTCTACAAGTAACATATCTGGTGGAATATTTTCGAGCTCTGGATGCATATATATTTTATTACTTAAATTCAATATAGTCAACTATTTGCTTTTTGCAATATTTCATTAGCAGGATCTCCTATTCTCATAGTACCACTGCTACTCTAGCATTTACTGTTGCTCAGGTCCGTAGTTTCTCCTCGATTCATCGTTCACCCAACATATCGAGAAATACACGACACCACATTTCTGTTGTTATAAAATGAGCATCTGAATAGTGAAACATTGGTTCTACTTTGAGTACTTGCATTATTTCATTAATAGTTCTTTTTCCTACTATAGATATGCATTTTAGAGTTTCATAGTAGTTCTTCAGTTTGTCCCTGAGAGTTGGTGTGATTTGATCTATTCAACTTAACAACATCTCTACAGATGAAATAAGTCCTTCAAGTTTATTATCTCTATATTTCTCTCTATTCTCAACGTATTTACTTATAATCATACTTTTTAAAAAATATATTCATATATTAGTCAACTCCTTGCTTTTTGCAAGTTTTTTTCTATACTCTCGGCAATTCTAATCTATCAAGTCTATGTTCGCATTCTCCGCTATCAATCTCGGTTGCTCCAAAAATATGGTCGATCTCGAATTCGCCATCGGTGAGATACTCAAATACTCGGATCGTGCTCCGATCGAGTATATCGAGGATCCTGAGTCAGGAGAGACCGACTATGTGATCGTCAATACGTGTGGATTCCTCTCATCGGCTCGTCAGGAGAGTGAGAATACCCTCAGCTACTATGATGATCTCGGTAAGAAGCTGATCCTCATGGGGTGTTATGTGAGCGTAAAAGATGATGCATTCCTCGCTTGACTCAAGAATCTCGTCTCGATCGTTCCATTTATGTCGTACTCTGTGATTGAGGAACTCGTCCTGGGGAAAAAATCCAAGTTCAACCTCTCAGCCATCGTGAAGGCAAAACAAGCCCACAAGCAGAGTAAAGAAAAAACTCTCTCGAACTATCTCGCCTCTATCGAGGCACCAGGAAAAGGAAAGAAGGCATTCGTCTGGAGAGGAGACGAGGTCAGAGCGTATATGCATGCTCCGTTCGGATATGAGTATCTCAAGGTAGCAGAGGGATGTGATAATAATTGTACATTCTGTATTATCCCTACGATCCGTGGTCGACAGACGAGTCGTCCGATCGAGAGTATAGTCAAGGAAGTACAGGTCATGCTCGATCAAGGGATCAAGGAAATCCAGATCATATCACAGGATACGACTCGCTATGGTACGGATATCTATGACGGTCAGCCTCAGCTCATCGAGATGCTCCAGGCGATCGACGAGGCGATCACAGCGTCAGGCACAGGAGCCAAGTATCGAGTATACTATCTCTATCCAGATATCCTCACGCTCGATCATCTTTCGAAGCTGACTGAGCTCAAGCATTTTCTCCCATACTTTGATATCCCATTCCAGCATGCGAGTGAGAATATATTGAAACTGATGGGTCGTCACTACGATAGAGCTCATATCGATAGCTTTATCGAGTATATCCGGGCTCACTTCCCTGCTTCTTTTATCCGTACGAGCTTCATCATCGGGTTCCCGGGTGAGACGGATGCGGATTTCCAGATACTGATGGACTTCGTGACAAAATATCAGTTCGAATCAGTCGGGATATTTGAGTATCATGATGAGCCACTCGCTGCCAGCTCGAAGCTCCCGAACAAGATCGATGAATCTATTGCAAAAAATCGCATAAAAGAAATCACACCAGTTCTCAATGCCGTCTACGATGCCAAGTTCGCCGAGAGAAAATGAAAAAAGCAAGCTGGATATATCATGGATATCAAGGAGCTCCCCTTTGATAAAGGGGGTAGGAGGGATTTTTGTATCATCCGACCAGAGATGGCAGCACCTGAGATCGATGACTATGATGAGGTACTCACATCGAGTATCGTAGGTGATATCGCGATCGGATCCAAGGTCACATATATCCTCCCGACTGAGGCAGTCCCACACAGAGATGAGACGATCAATCGACACGATTAGTTCGATACCTTGAAAAATACTCTCAATAATGAGAATATTTTTTCTTTCTATTATTTCAGTTTTGCTGCTGGTTTTTTAGCTGCTGGTTTTTTTCTTACTGGTGTTGGATTTGATATAGGGAAAGCATTCACTTCATTCAATCCTGGCACAATGATATTGATACCCTTGAATTTACCACTTCTCTCGAGTGTATGCTTGAGTGCGAGACTCGATCCCTTGATATCACCATGAACAATTCGGATTGTTGCACCTTTTCTGAGTTTCATAGCTCAAAGCCAAACCATCAAATCCTCTTCATCGCCATGTCCAGAGAGAAAATTGAATTGCATCATTCGTGCTTGTACCTCATAGGTTTTACCACTGATTTCGACATTTTTTTGTTGTCATCCTGGTTGTGACTCACTCGCGAGGGCATATCCGAGTGTACCAGGAACGAGGTACCCAGGGAAATAAAACGCTACATCAGGATTCGAAACTTGTGACTCAAGATATGATATCACCATGCCACCCTCTGCCATACCAGAAGATGTGACGACGATTTTTTTGCGTTCTCACTTAGCGAGGAGTGATTCTCTATTGTTCTTATCTGCCACTGTATAGTGCCCGTTGGCCGGATTGATATTATCTACGAACTCAGCGAGTTTTACTCATTCTGCCTTGGCAAAGTCACCATACAGTGTCCTATGAATAATCGGAACATGTTTGCTCGCTATTGTAGGATCGAGTTTTCTTGAGTGTTTGAGATAGTTCATCGTATGCTTGGCCCCCGACGGAGAGTCCTGTATGATATCGACATCAATTTTTCATTGTTTTTTCATCTGGATGAGGATGTTTAGGATGAGCTGAGTGCGATCCATAGCAAAAGTCGGTATGATGATCTGGTTGTATTTCTCGATATCATGGATGATCTGTTGTTCAAAATCTCTGAGTCACTCTGCAAAATTATAACGAACCTTACCTCCATAAGTAGACTCGACTACTACCGTATCTATAGGGAGATTGTGAGGGGGCACAGCGAGTCCAGTCGGATGAAAATCCCACTTATACGACCCAAGATCACCTGAAAAGAGCACATTCCTACTTTTGCCATTCTCTGTGATACGAAATAGTACACTCACACTACCGATAATATGTCCAGCATTGTAAAACCTGAATGCGAGCTTGCCAGGGATGAGCTCTTTCCATCATTGTTCTATGGTATGGCTCTCGATACGAGACACTGCGACCTCCACATCTTCGAGAGTATAGGCTGGTTTGATTGGTGCAAATGCCTCCATCTGTTTTTTGTAACCCTCTGCACCCTTGGTTGTATCTACTCGGAGTTTCTCGAGAACCAATAAGGCATCCTTTTTATTCTTTTTGATATCTGGAGCCTCGCCTGTTTTTCTCATATTATCTCCATTTCATTTTCTTTGTATTCATTTTTCTCATGGTCTTTTTTCTTTGAGAACAAAGAGTGCCCCAGCGATCTCTTGTAGCATTTTGGTATATCCATACTGTTTTCGAGCGTGTTCACGAGCAAGGATATTCGCAGAGTCAGTTAGAGATATATCTGCTGCATCTTTTGTTGCTGGCATGGCATATACTCCACCTGCGAACTCAGCTCCATCGATGAATGCGAGTGGAAAATCCCCAATATGATCCATATGCGGATGAGTGAGGATAACGGTATGAACTCAATTTGATAGCTCAGTCATACTCCTATCGAGTTTTCCAGGTCACTGATATCCTCACATCAACGAGAATATGGTGTACCTCAGATCCGACTCTAAAACTCAATCTATGACATGATCCACTGAGATTATTTTTAGGACGGTTTTCTTCTCAGTATTCTCTATGTTCATCTCCTATTCCACCGTGGGATACTATGCTATATCCATCGAGAGGTTTTTTTATTTTTATTCGACTATCTTGGAGCCCTGGTGTAGCGAGTGTCATAGTTAGATAGGATTAATAGGTTTATTGAACTGTTTCTGGCATAGTGTGGATCGTATGATCGAGATGATGTTGAGTTGGCAACACATTCATTCCATTTCTCCAGATCTTGAGATACGACTCTGTATCTGGAAACCGCCTGAGTATGGCTATTGCTCTTCAGGTGAACTTATTGATCAAATTAAATGAATACTCGGTACCATTTGCATCTTCTTTATTTCGATTATTGACATGAATTCTCATGATATTAGCATGCATATGTGAGAAATGTATATGTAGTAATGCAGTGAGTTTATCGGTGGTAGATTTTTTGTCATCGAGATCTATATCTGAAACCAATACTCACATAATATGATATAGGGCAATCGTGAGATCGTCTCATCCATATGAATTCATCATAGACTCTATATAATCTATATGAACTATATAATTTTCAGGATCCAATTCTTCTGATTCTATAATCATCGAGATATTGATATATGATGCGAGTATCTTGAGTTCGTATGCATCTCGGGTACTGGTAGTATCTACGAGTAGTTGATCTATATTTTCTGATAACAGTTCCATACAACCCTCTGGCATGGTCATATCCATATCTCCATCAGATTGGTGAATATGTACCATTTGTTCTATAGATTGTCGTACGTTTCACTGGTAGAGATGCCAAGCAAAGATAAATCCAGATATGTTGTATCCTTCTCGCAAGGCAATATCGATATATGTCCGAGCCTCATCGAATCGAGCAGCCCCAATCAGACAACCGATGAGTCTACGAAGTGATACTACATCAGGCTGAGCAAGATGAGCGAGAGCAAATAGTCGAATAGCCTCATCGAAATCTCCTATCTCTTGTGACATATCTCCACTTGCTATATATCATTGTGATAGTCCATGAGTTCCAGCTGTAGTAAATCATGTCTGTATATCATGAGCATCCTCTCATCTGATAGCCTTCATATGAGCTATGGCCAGGAACATATATGCCCGGTCTGACTCACTACTGTCATCTGTGTTCAATATATCATCAGCCATGGCCTCTAACTGTTCGAAGAAGTCCTCTGCGTCATACTCTGTCTCTGTCATCTGATCGAGTCGTGACAACATATCTGCACGTTGTGCATCATCCATATACCTGAGCCATTCAGTGAGCATGGAGAGTACCTGTGGAACATCCAGGATATCAGGCATGCTCGTGATATATACCATTGCATCATCATATGATTCACCTCTTTCATAGAGGAGAGCGACGAAGAGTATAGCATCACGTTCGGTAAGTGAGTGGAGTTGATATTTTTCTACCACCATATCTATGGTTTCATCTTCTCAGATGATATCTTGTCCTGCTATGATTTTTTCTATGAGAAAGAGTAAAGCAATATCTGAATAATCGAGAAATATTCTCATATTTGAGAGGACGGTATCTCGAGCCAAGAGGTGATTCTGTCCATTTTCTGCGAATACCTGCTCATATTCTCGTCTGAGAGATGCTGGTACTGATGAGTTATCTCTCACCAATAATTGTAGATGCCTCCTATAGAACATCCCATATTTTTTATCAAAAAACTCGATATAGGCATCATAGAACTTTCTCGTGGTTGGAGAATATGTCTTATATTCAGAGAGTTCACGCCTCAGCTGTTGGATATTTTCTCTATCAGGGTCATCGAATTCCTCATCAAGTATTCACTCTTGTCTCATGCATGACTCGATAAATGGAGTGATCTCATCACGAATAGTCTCATAAAAAGAATGCTGAGAAAAAATAGCACTAATCTGAACCAGATGGAGCCTCATGCTCTCATAGAGCCTCATCATCGTGATATCTACAGTAGCATCTGCGATAATCTGCTTGTAAGATGCAAGTACAGCAGATGAGAACGAGTCAGTGAAGAATCTCCGAATCATCTCCTGCGTTCTCGAGTTACCATCTATCGTATATCTCCGCATCTCTTCGATATAGAGACCTAGATAGCGAGGATCAGCAAGGGTGATGATATGTGTCTGCATGAGATAGAGTCTCCTCGATATAGCTCGCCAATACTCTGTATCATGCTCATCTGTCCATACATCGAGAAATATTGCATTGAGGTCACCTATTATTTTGCTTTCTTTCTCTATCTCATTAGCGATATATACGGAACTATTGATAGCCAATGAGGCGAGTGAGTCACTTGGATCAAGTATTCACTCAGAATAATAATCTATTATCAGTCTTGATACTGCATCGAGATCACTATCATTGTGTACATCTTCGAGATATACTATAAATGGACGCATAGGAGAGTTACTCTTGCTCGTAAGATAAAGATAATATGTATATGCTTCTTCTCTTTTTCCAGATTTGCAGAGTGCATGTATGAGTCGATGGAGAAATCGGATCTCACCAGAAAGTTGGTATGCAGAGTCCAGTATCGTAGCACTCATAGCATAGCTTCACTGATTCTCATATGCACTCGCGATGTACATATAGGCGTCTATGGATCCGAGCCCCATAGCCTCATTATAGAGCTCTATTGCACTCATCGTATCTTTGTTTCTCTCTTGGTCAGCTCAAATTGTGATATATATTCCAGGTTTCTTTTGATATTCTCAGTCAGCAAGGATGATGTTATAGAGTTGATGGAGTATTTTTAGTATCACTTCGGCTGCCTGATTATCACCATTCATGATACACTGAGCTCGTTTAGCTGATATTTCTCAAATAGTTGCATCGATAACTGCAGTATCGAAATACGCACCATTCGAGATACAGCTTTGCAGAAAATAAAGTGCACCAATGTGGAGGTCAGATGCCAACATGGCAATCGGTAACGATTGCAGTATATTATTATCTTCTGGATTTGATTGTGGATTGAGTTTTTTGAGTATTGTATTTACGGCATCTTGTCTCTTTTCTACAGCCTGATGACTGAGATTATTGATCGTTTCATCTCAGAGAGAGTCTATAAGAGTTGTTGCTTTCGAGAGTATTTCGTCTGCTGATATTTGCATTTTTATGAAAATACGGTATATGAATATATACATTTTTTGTTGACAAAGTCAATTGTAAATTTTCATGTATGAAGTACAAAAAAACTCTCTCAAAAATTTGAGAGAGTTTTTGTTTATCTGTGGTGGCGACTAGTCGAGGAAGTCAGAACTGCACTCCAATGATCTGATACTCTGCCTTTTATACCAAAGATCGTATAAATATACCCCGATGGTTCTAACTATATGGAACTATTATTGGGATATTCCTCCATTTACCCTACTTCTAGTTCTCTGTTCTTCTCAAAAGATAACAGGATTTATTACCACTCATCTATATAGAACTCAGTTTGTTTGTGTAGTATCTGTAACATCGGCAAGTTTGGTATCGTCATAATCCCCCACAAGATAGTATTTGTCATTTCTCTCAAAGAAATTACCAATCCTCGGTATAAATCAGTTTGGAGTTCAAGTTATATCTTCATATGCTTTTTTATATTCTTCTCTTTTTTCCTCTGTATCAAAAGATAGTATAAAAAGATTATCATAATAAAATACGTCAATTCAGTTATGTGAGTTGACTGGTTTCGTAGTTGGCTTATCTAAGAAGTCAAAAACAACTGCTACTCAAGCCCTTGATAAAATTGCTGTCTGAACAAATATATCATCTACTGAGATTGTTGATAAAGAAAGGCTTGCCATAAATTTATAAAATTCATTTTACCTCTTGTGATACCTTTGCTTGTTCTAATAAGGTAAGAAATAAAAGTGGCATATCATCATTTCATACAATTAAAACCACTCATTTTTCTAATTCAGTTTCTCAAAGAAGCTGATATTTATTATCTTTCTGAAAAAAGAGTTTAAGGGTTTCTATATTTTCCTTAGTTCAAAATAAGGCATAATTTCTTGCTCATTCAAAAACTTCATAAATGCCATCTTTAAATCATCCTTTTTCTATTTTGGCAATAGCAGAGTAAAAATTAGAAGTTTGATATGTTGGATCAAATAGTTGAAAGTTGAGTGCCATAAATTAGTAGGTTATTTAGATAATACTGCTTCTCCAAAATCTATCAAGTATACTTTTCAGGGTTCATTGTGTGGGACTACTATATTTCATCAATGGAGATCTCATTGATGAATTCCATTTCTAATCAAAAAGTCATCTAGTGTGGCAATTTGGGGAGCATTACGCCCCACATAACTAGCAGTGAATTTTTTTAGTTGTTGAAGCTCTGGATCTCTAATCCTATCTTTTAGGTGTCATTCTCAGAATTTATATATGTCTGCCATTGCCCTATATAGTTCATAGTCTGTAAATTTATACCCCTGTGGATAGCTTCTTTTTACTGCCTCCAACACTCATTCATATCAATTAAACCATTGTTTCTCTGAAAACATTTTTGTTAATACACTTTCTCCATCAATTGTCCTCATTGTGAATTGTCACTTATCTCAAACTCTTATTCTTGGCACATCAACATTAACAGGTGATGCTCCAATAACATCTACACCATAATCTGCCTTGTACTGCTTTCTTAATATTGAGCCATCAGGAGTATTAGCTGCTTCAATTAGAGCAGAAACCCTATTATGAGTACTTGTTTCTAGTGTTCATTTTGCCAATTCTTTATTTATCTTAAAAGATAATTGTGGATTATTTCCATCCTTAATAACTATTCAGAAATTTCAGGCTCAAAGTACGTCATTATAGGCAAGTTGTCATACTATTTTTTCATCTAAATATGAATGAAGCTCATATATTCTTGCTGATTGTTCTTTTGGAGTAAGTGAAATAAACTCTTTGTAATTCTCATACATTTTAAGTAAATCTGCTTTTGTATGGGGATGTCATCCCCAAGGAAGTTTTTCAAACTCCTCAAATGGGATAAGAGTTCTGGGGACACCAATAATCCCTCTTTCACTATTTGGTTTTTCTGATACTCTTGGTTTTTCTGTTATTGTTTTTCACTCTCACTTCTCAAATAGTTTTATTTTACCTACATCATCCCCAATAGCTCATATTTGTCCTTTCAGTCGAGAACTCGTTTCTATACCATCTTTTGATCCAACGAGAATGGGTACAGATGTAAGTGCAAGAACTTCTTTTGCTCGTTCTTTGGTAGCAGTCATAATTCTTCTTGTACCATCCGAGAGCTTATCCATTCACTCAGATATTATTTTCCGAGCAGGTTCAATCACTTTTTGTACTTGTGGGGTACTTCGAATTGCTTCACTTCAAGTTTTGATTCCATCTTTGATGACTCATCATACTTTCTTCACTCCTGATTCGATAGCATTATAGGGGGCCTGTATCACTTTCCCTGTTCACTCTGTGACTCTTCATCCCATCTGCAGTCACTCAGATACTATAGTTTCCTTGCCTGCATTCACCGCTACTCGTTCTCCTGCTTGTATGGCTCATTTTCATACTCTTTTCAATACAAAACCTCCTGCCCCTGATCATATAGCTATGAGTCCGAGCTCTCCAAGAGATTTTCCTGTTTTATAAGCATCTCAGGAGAAAAGATGTAGAACACTTATTTTGAGTCATTCAGCGATTTGTTTGAGTCATTCCCACGAAAAAATCTGAGCAAGCATATCCTTCAACATTGCTCACTTGGTCTCAATAATCTTCATAGCAAGTTCGCTATTCTCGATGATGATAGAATCCACAATTCCTTTGATAAATTTTTCCTTTGTTCCGTTTCTATCCGTATCTGGCTGAATATCTACGAAAGAATATATTTCTTTTTGCATTTTTGCCACTCCACTCTCTTCTGAGAGCTTTACAGGATTGAGATCTTTGATTCGTTCGTATTCGCTATCTCAGAGTATCCTTCTCAGGAGTGGTTCTGTCTTTGGATTTTTCTTGATCTCTTCTGTGAGGCTATGTGGACTCTCTCGGGCAAGTTTCAAATACCGATCAGACTCTTTATGTTCTCGTTGCTTCTCTGCTTCGGGATTGTCTGGTGGTAATGTTCGCTTGTCGATGGATTCAGACATAGAATATTAATACTTGTTTTTGGGAAGACTTTATAAATGAGCAATGACTTCGTCTGCTTCTCTCAGATCTTGTTTTTTCAAATCTCATTCTTCGAGATGAATCAGTGATATTTGGAAGAGGATATTTTTCATCTTCACCTGTACATCCTTATTTTCGATACCACTAATAGATTCCTTTATCAGTTCGGCTATATCCCCTATATCTTCATTCTGCAAATTGCCTGACTCTATTTTTGTGATAATAGCGTCTGCATATAGCCATTCGTGACGGATAGATGAGAGAATTTCGAGAAGTACAGATATATTCGTAGTCATAGAAAAAGTGTAGCAGAATATACTGGAAAAGGCAAAGATTGAGTATAAGAAATATATCTCACTCATACTATCAAATTCATGTTTACTTACATCATAAAAAAAATCTCCCTTCTTGCGAAGAGGAGATTTTTTATATATTTGTGGTGGCGAGACCCGGACTTGAACCGGGGACACATGGATTTTCAATCCATTGCTCTACCAACTGAGCTATCCCGCCATGTAGATGGGTCGCATTATAGAGATAGAGGACCAGAAAGCAAATCAAAAAATAAAAAAGTCTCAAGGTTCAATAGAATATAAGTTTTTAATCAATTTTTATATTGAATATATTGACAAATAAATTTTGTGAGTATTATAAACTTATTTATAAATATACGATTCTATGCAACTATTACCACAATCTACCAAAACCACTTATGATCAAGCCCTACGGCTAAGACCAGAAGCCACTAAGAAAGTACTCATAAGGATATTAACTGATTATATACATGAGAGAATATCTTGGCTACTAAAGGACTTGGGAGATTCAGGTCAGTATAGCGAAAAAATTGGCGATAATGTAGCTAAATATGTACAATCTACTACACAGAATCTTGCTTACGATGATGCGAAAGAAATATTGTTGATACTACTAAAAAATCAACGGTTTCTCAATCATGGTAATTCTGAAATGCAAACAGGTAAAAGAAAAATAGTAGAAATAATCTCTGGAGCTATGATGAAAATCAATCTCGGTAATCCGAGATATGATGCAATTCTAAAAAAGAGGGTAATACAAATAGTTAAATAATAATCAAGATTATTGTAGTCAGAGTTGATTTCGTAGAGGCAACTCTATCTCTGACATCTCCTCATAATCCTCATCTGTTTCGTGATCATACCCTAATATATGGAGAATCGAGTGGATAACAAGTATCTCACACTCTCGTTCTCTACTATGTCAGTGCTCGAGAGCCTGCGAGATGATCCGAGACTCAGATAAGATGATCTCTCCTGCCGTGTCGTCTGATCACGTATCTGAAAAATCATCGAAATAGTGAAACGAGAGAACATCTGTAGTACTATCTATCCCTCTGTGTTCACGATTGAGTACTTGGATCTCATCATCTGACAGGAATGCAATATTGAGTGTTCCATTTTGAGAGATATCTACCGATTGTCCGATAAGCTCAAAAATCTGAGCAATGTGAGTCTCGTCGATGGAGAATGATTCGGGATGATTGAGGAGCTGAAATGAAAACATATTCTTACTATTTAGTTTTGGGATTTTATATGATTCTCACCTCGTTCACGAGCTCTACTCCCTTCTCATCTTTCACTCGCTCTTGTGTGAGACGGACGAGCTCGATGAGATCCGATGGAGGACACAACTCACCATCGCTCATGAGGAAGTTCGCATGCAGATGAGACCAATAGGCCCCACCGTGACGATATCCCTTGAGTCCGACCCCTTCGATGAGCTGCCCCGCAGAGAGCTCTCGACTGGGATTTTTGAAAAAACTTCCGCAACTATTCCCCTTTGGTTGTTTGTTCTCACGGAAGTCGATATTGTCCACTCCGGAGTGGTATTTTTCTATCTTCTGAGAGAGATCGAACGTAGAATCTATGAGGAATAGATGGGGATTTTCCTTGAGAACAGAGTGCCGATATGAGAATTGCATACCTTGCTTTGAGAGATTTCTTGGTTTTCACTCGAGCATATCGTAGACGGTTGCGGAGACAAAATTGGAATCCGTCTCGAGACCAAAACAACCAGCATTGCCGTATATCGCTCAACCAATAGAACCTGGGAGTCATATGAAGCGATGCCAGAGATGCTGATCATGATCCTGCTCGAGAGAGCTCGCGATCGTCCAGATAGGTTCATTTGAGCTTGCATGGAGGATCTTTGTCTCACTGTCATATTCCCATCCTGAGAGCGAATTTTTCACAACAACTCACTCGTATCGATCAGTTGCGAAGAGTAGGTTGGTGCCTCAACCGATGATGAGAAGTGGCATCTGCTCAGATCGTGCCCACTGATATATTTCGGCGAGTTTTGGGAGCTCTTTTTCATCTGCGAGTTCCCAGAAGTAGTCAGCAAAAACCCGAGTTTGATACCCAGAATAGTGACCGATCTCGTGATTTTGACTCAAAAAAGATAACATAGGCGGATTGTAGGGAAAATTTATTTTTTGTCCACTGGATCGTATCCTCATTTGTTCCAGGGATTGCATCTGCCGATTCGGGCAATTCATTTGGCAACGCCGATGATTGCTCATCTGGATTCCACTGCCTCGATCATATAGTCACTGCAACTCGGAATATGCTTGCAATACGGTGTATGATCTAGTCCGCGAGCCCACCATGAGTGATCGGGTGAGAGTGCTCGTTGATAGAGGCGTACTGTCGCGATGATAGATGTTTGAACTATATTCATATTACCAATCTTGAGTTACTGTGATACTATTTGATTGAGATGACTCAATAAGCCTCTGGAGATCACTGCGTAGTCCAGCTTGAGATGAGATACTATTTCAGAGGTATTTGTCTCGCTCTCAGGCAGTTTTTTGGAGTTCTGCTTTTTTGGCCTCTCGCACCTGAGACCCTGAGTCTGTTTTGGGAGATTGCTCAGTATTACCAGATCCTGTTTTCGGGGATTGTAGTTGTTTGACATATACTATCTTCGCCATCACTCGATCAGATGGAGAGAATCAGAGCGATCGATCATACATACGGATCGTATCATCGAGTGTTCCACTAGTCGAGTAGATCAGGTCACCATAGAGCTCAGCGATCTCAGCTCGCCTGATGATAGTAGTATCGTTGAGGAGTGGTGCCAGGAGTGTCTTCGCCTCACTATATCGTCCGCTGCCTGAGAGCCATATTGCCTCATTGTATCTCATTACCCATGCTGTATCTCATACAAAATGAGACATATCACGAGTCAGATTCGCATATATGAGCGAGACTCCCGAGATGAGTATCTGCCTCTCGATCACGACAAAAGTAGCGAGCACAGAGAGAAGAATGAAGAGGATTTTTGGTTTCAATTTTTGATTATTCGGAATTACCGTACTCTGTGGTGTCACGCAGTGACGTGGTGCTTGTTCAGATATCGGAATCTCGATACCATCAATCAGACAATAATGAGAAAAGTTCAGATGATCATCAGATATGAGGGTATTGTATTCGAGTTGGGACTTTTGGCAATACGTGTGAGATCTCTGAGCGAATCAAGCAGTATGAAATCGGCATCCAGTGATCTAGCTACTGATGTGAGTCTCGCATCATCTCGGATCGAGTTGACTCTCTTGGTATCTGACTCCTTGTAGCGAGGTCGGCCATCTGTGTCATATCCGAGGAGGATCGGTCAGCCTGATCGTGTCCCGACTCCGATGAGAGTGATACTCGGTGATATAGTCCACCCTGAGAGAGTAGAGCCTGAGTCAGAGAACTCACCATCCGTGATCCAGATGATCGAGAGATGGGACGTATTGCCATAGATGAGTCGGATCATCTCGAGCGGTGTCGATACGCTACTCCCACCACCCTGAGACTGGACCGTGATCCCACGGACAATATCAGACAATACTCAACTCTCATCAGTCATCGCCATCTCGAGTCTGGCTCATCCTGCCGCTGTCATGATCCCCTGTTCGCCTGATCTCACGCGAGATCCAGACGAGACGATCTGCTTCGCAAAATCTAACCGAGATAAGAGTACCCCACTCTGACTCGCTATATCTGTCACTGCCATCGAGAGAGAGTTGTCGATGACCCAGAGTGTCCGATCGGATCCAGTATCGAGGCCACTAGTCCATCCAGATATCACACAGATGAGCCCAGAGATGATGAGGGCAGATCGGATCAGCTGACGGCGAGGAGATGACGAGAAATTGGTGGGGAGAGACATATATTGATTTTTATTGCATGACTACTTCTCTGAGTCCTGGCTGCCTGACCCACTCAACCGATCCAGTATAGGAGTCACATGATGGGATATCAAGAGTATATTGCCAACTCTTGGATGCACTCGCACCCACTGGTGTCTCGATGAGCGTCGAGAACACGGTAGCGTCGTCGTTGGTCTCAACAGTGATATCTGATCCAGCACCTACGAGTGCAGCACCTAGTGGTACATAGACTCGTACGAATGCTCGATTTTTTCCATTACCTTGGATGAAATCCAGTTTCGCCTGCTCCTCTTTGTCCGTGATGTTGAATTGTTTGAAGTAGGATTGCAACTCTAGAGTATCAGACTGTGAGAATGTATGCTTCGTTGCGAGCGTGATCGTATTCTCGTATTTGCAACCTTCGATTTTTTTGACGACTGATTGGTAGTTGCGATCTATATAGCGATCACTCTTGTTACCTGACACCGATGTCCAGACAGGATATATCCAGTTCGGTGAAGTGGATGACTCCCATGGGAGCTGCTTGCGGTATGGATCGAGGAAAGCATCTACCTCAGTATCACGTGAGGCGAAGAGTATCTCACCATCTTTTCTATTTTTTTCTAGGATATCGAGGACATCGAGGGCGAGATTCTGAGACTGGATACGCGACAAGAGAGCAGATCCGAACTGGAACAATATATCCTTCGGGGTATTGACTGCACCGTATTTGTTCTCGACGAGTGTCGACATCAGGAGTGAAAAGTTCTCACTATCAAATGGTACCGTCACACCCGAGACGGTGATCGGTCCTGTTTTGGCAAGGATATCCTCGATGATCCCCTGATGGATGGCGATCGCGGTAGTCACACTCGCGTCTCCAGACCTTTCGATGAACGAGTTTGCCCGATCAAGAGTATCAGAGAAATCTGGATAATAGTTCACATCTCGCAGTCCATAGTTACCCGTGAGGAGTGCGATACCTGGTGGTGGGATCTCCTTGTAGGGATACAGATTCCAGTCGTAGTAGTAGACATCGTCCGCATGGTAGTCGAGGATATTGCCTTTGTACAGAGTGAACGAGAGGATAGATCCAGGGAATCCACCATTGGCCCGGATCTCATCTCGATTCTGATTGAACACGATATATCTCTGCGGATTGATATGTCCGAGCATATTCTCGACCCGAGTATCGTTCGCGAGCGACCAGTCGAGGAGCGATGCGACACGGGAGAGAGTCTGTCCCATTTTTTGCATACGGATTGTCCGCTCGCCTGTCGGTGTCACTCATGCATATATCTCACCCGCTGACTGGAGATCAGTTTTGGCTTGTTCGAGTATCTTTTTGTTCTCTACGATCCAGTCCGTCGGATCCACTATCCCGATTGATGCGAGAGGTGAGATATCCCGAGCAGCGGCCCTGAATGAGAGTGGATCTGCGATATCACGAGAGGTAGTAGAGCCCGAGAGTGTGGTGGGCAGTGCCTGTGCAATCAGATCGAGCGAGCGAGTGAGTGCGAGTCCACCTGCTGAGGCTCGAGCTACGGTATCGATATACGCTATAGGTATCCATGAGAATGGTGCAAAAAGGAAACTCGACCGCTCAAAATCCCCACGAGCAGAGCGGATCATCGATCTGATCGTCTGTGGTTCACGTACGCCTGCGAGCTCCTCGAGTGTCGAGTATCCATGAGATACTGCATACGCAACATATGAGAGTACTGGTACAGAAATGAACAAGAGTCACAATCCTGTCATCATGATCTCTCTCCTATGAGCTATATAGAGAGTATAGCTCCCCTTCCAGAGTCGACGAGCGAGGAGTCAATATGGCAACTTGCGAGCATAGAGATCACTATAGGTTTTTTTTGCTCATTGCTCTCTATTCCCCTCTTGAGGGGTGGCACGAAGTGACGGGGTGGCCTGCTCCATTTTTCTCACATCGAGTGCACCATAGGGGATATAGAGTGGATCGACGATATCGAGTGTCCTCGGACGGGGTACCATATCCAGGAGTCCTGCCTCCCAGCGAGTCGGATCCACCACTGCAGGGATCGCTAGATCGAGGGTACGAGTCGTATGGAATCTGTCGATACGGATGATCGCATCTCCATGGAGATCGATAGCCTCAGGGGCGTCGACGGCCACCATATCAGAGAACTCCGCACCATGTCGAGCGAGATCAAGAGTACGAGGCTCCGTCATAGGGAATACCTGAGCAATATCGAGGATACTCCCCTTCCCTTTTTGTATGTCGAGACTGGTGGTTTTTTGGCTCATCTCTCTCCTTGTAAAAAATCAAAAATAGATATACTCCAGTATAGAGAAAAACAGAAAGTTCTCAAGTTTTATGCTTATTAACTCAATTATACACTATGGGAAAATATACAAAGTATGTTATGTTTGCCGTTAGATTGATGCTACTCTCGATATGTCTCATTATACTCTGAGTCATTCTGAGTATATGGACACCCGATTATATATGAGTAATAGTAGGCACCATTACATGACTTCCTATCCTGTGACTACTGATATATTCTATTATATCATTTGAAAAATCTGAAGCTCTCTTAAATAAAATTGTTAAATATCTTTTTTTTATTGATATTATCATAAACCTGATGTTCTTGTAACGAGAAACTCGTAATACCAAGAAAAACTACCAAATCCTATAGTATTCGTAATTCACTCATTCGTAATCCGTAATCACTCTTTATGTCCAACAATATCACCTGTCCCAACTGTGGTCACCAGTTCTCACTCTCCGATGTCCAGAAGCATGAGCTCGAGCATATGCGGGGCGAGATGCAAGAGACGATCAAAGCCGAGATGCAAAAAGACTTCGACGAGCGGGCTCGCAGCTACGCCGTGAAGGTGAAAGCCGAGGCCGAGGAACAAGCCAAAAAACAAGCCATCGAACTCGACAGCTACAAGAAACGTGACGAAGAGTCACGAGCCAAGGAGATGCAATATCTCAAGGAGAAACAAGTCATGGAGATGCGAGCCAAGGATATGGAAATAGAAAAAGAACGAGCCATCATCGAAGCCAAGAAACTGATGGAAATCGATATCAAAATCCAAATAGAAAAAGAGCAAGCCTACAATACGGACAAGCTACGACTCGAGTACGAGAAGCGTATGGCTGAGATGCAGAAGCAACTCGAGATGACACAGAAGGCCGTCGAAGATGCGAATCGCAAAGCGAACCAATGATCGATGCAGATACAAGGTGAGATCCAGGAGGATGCACTCCGCGTACTCCTCATGACCAACTTCCCAACTGATACGATCTCTGATGTCGAGAAAGGGATCAAGTGAGCCGATGTCATCCAAGAAGTCAGGAATATGAATGGTACGGTCGGGATCATCGCATGGGAGTCGAAGAATACCAAAGCCTGGTCAGAGAGCTGGGTGGACAAGCTCAAAGAGGATAGACTGAGAGTCAACGCTGATATCTCGATCCTTGTGACAGCAGTACTACCTCGGTGAGTAGACAAGTTCGGTCTCTACAAGTGAGTCTGGCTCGTCGAGTGGTCATATGCTCTCCCGATCGCCATCATGCTCCGTGGACAGATCGAGTCGATGTCGCACCTGAGAACGAGCCTCGTATCCAAAGACGAGAAGATGGAGGTCCTCTACAACTATCTCACATCAGCGAGATTCAAGGACAAGGTCGAGAACATCATCGATGCGTTCCGTCAGATGCAGGATCAGGTCGCTGAGGAGCGGAGAGCGTTCGAGTCACGGTGGAAAAAGCGGGAACAACTCCTCGAACAAGTGATCAAAAACACAGGCGGTATGTATGGGGATCTCGGTGGGATGCTGGGTGGAAAACTGGAAAAAGTGGAGTATTTGGAGTTGGGAGGAGGGTTGTAAAATATAACTCAGTATAAAAATGTCCGTAAAAAAACTTAAATTTATTGATCTCTTTGCTTGAATCGGATGAATCAAAATAGCATTTGATAATGCAGGATTTGAATGTGCTCTTTCTAATGATTTTGACAAGGCTTGTAAGGTAACATTTGATTACAACTTTGCTTGAATGTTAGATAATACACATTCTATGGTTCTCTGAGATATGAGAAACATATCATCTGATTCCATTCCAGAAATAGATATATTAACTGGCGGATTCCCTTGTCAGCCATTTTCGATCGCGTGATATAAAAAAGGTTTTAATGATGGATGACGATGAGATTTATTCTTTGATATTGTTAGAATATTGAGAGATAAGAAACCAAGAGCATTTTTACTCGAAAATGTGAAAAATCTAAAAAACCATGATAAGTGAAATACTTTAAAGATTATTTATGATGAACTCGAAAAACTTTGATATAAAGTGACTGATAAGGTGCTTAATTCAATGGAATATTGAAATGTTCCACAGACAAGAGAGCGTATTTATATAGTTTGATTTCTTGATGAAAAAGCATTTCAGAAATTTAAATTCCCTGAAAAAATTAAACTCACAAAAACAATTCATGATTGTCTCGAAGAGAATGTAGACGAAAAATACTACTATAACAATAAATCTCTATATGAGAAACTCAAAGATGATATAACAAAAGAAGATACTGTATACCAATGGCGACGACAATATGTACGAGAAAATAAGAGTAACGCTTGCCCGACACTCACGGCAAATATGGGAACAGGCGGACATAATGTCCCACTCATAAAAGACAAGAAGTGAATCAGAAAGCTCACTCCAAGAGAATGTGCAAATTTCCAATGATTTCCGAAAAGTTATAAACTTCCAAATGTTGCTGATTCAAATCTATATAAACAATTCTGAAACTCGGTATCGATACCAGTTATACAGAGAATAGCAGAGAATATGTTTTTATCACTTTCTTAAACTATGTTTTTTACAACACAATCTCCAGAACAGCAAAAAGAATATGAGGATTTTTTGAAGATTGCATGATCTTTGTCTAATCTATTTTCTGAGTCTACAACTCCATATCTATATTATCGTGTTGCTGAAAGAGTATTTTGTAGAGCATTTTGAGCTGATGATCTTTCTCGATGAGATGTATCAGCTGACGCTAAAAAATGAAACCTATGAATCTGATTAAAGACATTCTTGGCATGAAATAATAATTCATTGCAGAAAGTTGCTGAATTCAACAAAGATAAACCTTCATATTCTCTACTGAGTCCAGAACTCATGATCTATAAAATCTCTGAGTTGCGAAATGAGAGAATCAACTTTACGAAAAGAGCGCACGACATAGAATCAACTATGTATCACTGTGTCGTTAGAGACAAAGGGAAATTTATGATATACGAAGAGTCTATGGATCTTGTAGATCTCGATAAAATCAAAAATATAAAGAAACGAGACTCCTCAATATCTTTTGATGACTGAATACATGAATATTCATTTTCATTATCTAAAAGCACTCTTCTGAAGAAATTTAGAACTTCACCGATAGAATATGCTTTTGATGTGACAATGCTTGATGATCCTCTTTTGGAACTCAAGAAACTTGTAGAGACACTTAAATGAACCGAGAAAGAAGAAAGAATTGTATGAACAATATTTTTACCACTCTATTGAAATAATCACTTTGTATATGAGAAAAGTGGACTTAATCAATGGAATGCTGGATGACGAGTGAGAGATCCGAATGAAGTATATATACCAATACCTGCGGAAATTCACCATAAGTTTCCTTGATTTTTTCCTAGCAGAGATACTGCATTTGATCTTAGGCTTCCAAATGGAGATATTATGCCATCTAGAATCTGCCAAGATGGAGGTAAAGCATTGAT
>JAYTJD010000114.1:0-9503 GCA_043731405.1 Candidatus Altimarinota bacterium | reverse complement strand
ACTTCCTCATGGAGATTGAGAAGATCGACTTCCGAGAAGCGATCCAGATCCTGGCAAAAGAAGCATGAATCGAGATGCAGACACAATATAGTCCAGAGCAAGCTGAGCGAGGCAAGGATCTCTATAGGCTCTACAAGGAGGCAACAGAGTGGTATCATCAGGCATTGTTCCTCCCGGAGAATAGTTGACCACTTGCCTATCTCACGGATCGTCAGATCTCAGTCGATACTATTCGCAAGTTCCAGCTTGGGTATTCGGGTTCTCCTCGGGATCTTATTTTTGCACTCAAGAATTCTGGATTTTCGAGTGATTTTATCATCGAGTCTGGACTCTTCGTCTCGGAGTCTCGTGACAAATTCTATGGTCGTATCACCTTCCCGATCGCCAATACGATGGGGCATACGGTCGGATTCACGGCTCGTGTCCTCACGGATGCACTGCCCAAGTATCTCAACTCTCCAGCGTCGCATATATTCGACAAGAGCTCGATCCTCTATGGACTCCATCTCGCAAAACAAGCGATATCGAAGACGGGTGAAGTGTTCATCGTCGAGTGACAGATGGATACGATCGCACTCCATCAGGCGAATATCGACAATGCTGTCGGAATCAGTGGAACTGCTTTGACCAAAGAACATATTCGGCTATTGCGGAGATTTGCGAAAACGGTATATCTCGCGCTAGACTCAGACAATGCTGGAGTCAAGGCAACATTTTCATCGATCGAAAATCTCCTCAATGAAGACTTAGAAATCAGGATCATACATATCCCAAATGGCAAAGATCCTGACGAATATATCAAGAATGGTGGTGATTTTCTCTCACTCAGGTCGAGTTCCCTTTCGGTGATTGATTTTTATCTCCAGGAGTGAGGGCGTGAATATGATATGGCGACTCTCATCGGCCGGAAGAAACTCATCGAAAAATGTCTCGAGATCATTGTGCGACTTTCGAGCCAACTGGAGGTTGATTTTTATCTCCAGGAAATATCTCGAGAGCTCTGAGTGAGTATGGATATCCTCTATAGTGAGTACAAAAAAATCAAACGAGAAGTCGGACAGAAGCAGCGAGCCTGAGAGCGAGACAAAAAGATAGCCGAAGACAAAGAAAATACTGATGAAAATGGTGTCATTCGTACTTCAGAAAAATCATACTCCCCTTCTCTCTCAGATCTGATTGCAGGGTATATCTATCGGTACCAATTTTTGGACTTGTTTTCTACCAATTTTGTGTATACTGTAGCCGATTTGACAAATGAATCTGGTACAACCCTCCTCTCCCGTACCCTCCTCTCGACACTCGAGGCGGACGATATCGAGATGCTCCGTATCATCGATCTCCATCTCGAATCTGACCATATAGATGCCAATCCTGAGCTCATCGAGCGATCATTTCGGGATTTGCTACGCGGACTCCACATCGCACTGCTCACTGGAGAAAAAAATAAAAAACTCATAGGTCTCGACCCAAATAGTAATGAGGCATTCTTCCTGAGAACGGAATTCGCCAAAAAAGAGAAACAACTCTGACTCAAATAACTCTCAGTTGGCTATATCACAAATTCTACACCATAAGCACTCTCTCCATGACCAAGCCAAAAAAACCAGCTCACGATGACTCACAAATAGAAGAGATCGATCTCTCGGCTATCGATCTCTCGGCTATCGATCTCGATGACCTCACGGCCCTCGAACCTAGCAAACCACTCCCGATAAAGGCAGAAAAAATCAAAGAGTTCATCCCAAAGCGAGATAAGACTGAAGAGGAGGAAGATGATGCAGATCCAGTGATCGAGCGAGATTTTGATGATGCATTCGACGATGATGATGCATTCGACGATGATGATGATGATGAAGACGAGGATGAGGATGGAGATGGGAAGAAAAAAGATTCCTACAAGGCACCAAAAGACTTCCTCACGGATAAACGTCGCCAAAAGACACTCAAAAAATTCATCGATGTGACGGTACCTCAGGAATTCCTCGATGGGATGACACCTGATCTCCAGCTCCTCATCAAAAAAGGAAAAGCAGAGTGACGACTCGTCTATGACGAGGTCATAGCAGCACTCCCACCAGGAGATGATATCGAGATGATGGATGAGGTATTCTCGCGTCTTGCGAAGTTGCATATCGAGCTCGTCGATTCTCTTGATCAGGAGGATGTGTTCAAGGATGCAGGTAAGAAAAAAGATGAAATCGATCTCTCAGAGATCTCTGATGACTCGATCCGTATGTATCTCAATGAGATCGGTCGGTTCTCACTCATTAATGCTGAGGAAGAGGTCAGACTCGGACATCTCATACAACAGTGAGATCAGGAGGCTCGCAAGCGTCTCGCTGAGGCCAATCTCCGTCTCGTCGTCTCGATCGCCAAGAAGTATATGGGACGAGGTCTCGGCCTCCTTGATCTCGTGCAGGAGGGCAATGTAGGACTATTTCGAGCAGTAGATAAATTTGATCCAGATCGAGGTTTCAAGTTCTCGACGTATGCAACATGGTGGATCCGTCAGGGTGTCACTCGTGCCATAGCTGATCAGGCTCGTACTATCCGAGTCCCAGTGCATATGGTTGAGACAATCAACAAGTTCAATCATACCTATCGTCGTCTCACTCAGGAGCTCGCTCGTGAGCCACTCATGGAAGAGCTCGCACTCGAGCTCGATATGGATGTACGCAAGGTCAGACAGATCATGCGAATATCACAGGACATCCTCTCACTCGACTCCCCTGTCGGAGGTGAGGAGGACACGACTCTCGGAGACTTCGTCGAAGATGACAAGTACCTCACTCCAGAGAAGGCAACCAATCTCGCTATCCTCAAAGAAAATCTCTATGAGATGCTCGACTTCCTCACTCCTCGTGAGAAAAAGATCGTCGTGATGCGGTTCGGTCTTGATGGTGGTGATATGCATACTCTCGAGGAGGTAGGTCGAGAGTTCGGCGTGACTCGTGAGCGAGTACGTCAGATCGAGGCGAAGACTCTCGAGAAGCTCAGAACTCACCCAAGTGCTGATCGTATCAGATTCTTTCACTAAAACGTATAAAAAGTCCTTCTTACGAATACTCGTAAGAAGGACTTTTTTGTTATTGGTATTATGCTGCCACTGTTTCTTTTTCTTTATTCTTTTGGGTAGCCGCTCCTTGCTCTTTTTCGAGATATTTTTTCATCTTCTCAGCATGGGCTCGCTCTTCGAGATGCTTCTGATGAGTTGCCTCGTCCGCGATCTCAAGTTCTGCGAAGTATTCTTTTTGCTTGCGATGCTCATCCTCGGCTGCGAGTACCATCGCGTCCTCCGCATCGATACTAGTGATCAGATCAGACACTTCATCTATCGCGTGATCGATATACTCTTTTGTATCATGGAATACCGCTTCAGTTTCTTTTTGCACGACTGGAGCCACGGGAGCTGCTGGCGTCATCTCAAAGAGATCAGACACACTCAGTTCATGAGTCATATTCGCGGAAATGGTTGACATATCGATAGGATCTGGAGTGGGACTCATATCAAAGAGTGGAGAGTTCTCTACAATCACAGGAGTTTCCATAATGGTCTCCAGCACTATAGGTGCTGGAGCGAGATTCTCGATCGGAGCTGTACTCATCATGATAGCTGGCACATCAGGAATAGACTCATCGATGATGATAGAATTATCACTCTCCGTGATATGCATCGCTGTACCAGCAGGTATCTCAATCTGTGGCTGTACGACATCGAGTACCGACACCATCGGAGTAGACTCGCTGAATATGATCGGATTCGATGTGCTCGCGAGAGGATCGACTGCTGGAGGATTGCCTCCAGGCTGTCCAGAGGATTGTCCAGCTGGTACGGGTGTTGTCTGCTTCAAGAGATCATCGAATAGTGACATAATGGTTTGAGTTAATAACTATGCAATCATCATAGCACTACTAGAAATAAAATGCAAATATTCGACTCTCTTTTGTATTTTTATCACTTTTTCATATACTCTCGTGTATGTCATTCGTCCATCTCCATACCCATACTCACTATACGTTCCAGCAGGCACTGGGAGATCCTGAGTGACTCGTCAAAAGAGCCAAAGAGCTCGGTCAGACTGCTATTGCCATCACGGATGCGGGCAATATGTATGGAGCGTTCGAGTTCTATGAGGCGTGTATCAAACACTCTATCCAGCCTATCATCGGAGTCGAGTTCCAACTATCGAAAAAATGACGATCCAATCGAGACAAGGACAATGAGATATACGAGATCGTCCTCCTCGCCCAGAACTACGCTGGATACAAAAATCTGATCCAACTCGTCACGATATCGCAACTCGAGGGATACTACAATGGGCGACCTCGAATTGACTTTGCTCTCCTCGAAGAGTATCGGATGGATATCATCGCACTCTCGGGATCGATGTATGGTGAGATATCCCAGCATATCATCACGGGCAAGGGAGATGCTTATATCTGTGAGCGGATCGAATACTATATTGGGATTTTTGGTCGAGATCGATACTATCTCGAGCTCCAGGAGCATCCCGATCGCCCAATGCAGGCGAGTATCAACGAGACGATACTCCGATTATCCAAGGCAAATTGATACGAGTATGTCGCAACCAATAATAGCTACTATCTCACTCCAGATGATGCAGGAGTCCAGGATATGATGTCCGCTGTGGCATCAGGTCGAGCTCTCGATGATCCAGATAGGGCCACTCTCATGAACGGTGACTATTCAGTGAGGTCAGATCGTGAGATGGAGGAGTTATTCATCTATGCACCCCGAGCCTATGAGAACACTGCGAAGATCGCGAGCATGATCGATCTCCATATCGATAGTGGTGGATACAAGATCCCAGTATTTCCACTCTCGGAGGATGAACTCGTGAGATATGAGGAGTATAAAAAAGAAGTTCAAAACAAGAATGTTTCTGTCATCCCGGACTTGTCCTGGGATCCAGCACAATCAGAGAATACAGAATCTAGATCCCTCCCGAGTACTCGGGAGGGATGACAAATACAAACACTCGGTACTGAGGAGTGGCTCCTACGGGCGATGTGTATCGATGGGCTCAATTTTCGGTATGAGTTCTGACTCACTGAAACTGAACAAGATATACTATTGCATAAGATCGCAATAATAAAATCAGAGAAGAAAATATCAGATCGATCAGTGGAAGAATTGTATACACTCGCTGAATCATACTACTCAGAGGAGAAAAAATCACTCATTGCTACTTGGGTTCCCGAGAAACAAAATATTATCCGCCGTCTCGAGTATGAGCTCGCAGTGGTCGAACTCATGGGGTTCAATGGATACTTTTGTATCGTAGCAGACTTCATCCGCTATGGCAAGACGAACTGAGTCCCAGTCGGCCCAGGTCGTGGGTCTGCAGCAGGGGCCATCCTTGCCTACCTTTCAGGAATTACAGATATCGATCCGCTCCGCTATGGGCTCCTTTTTGAGCGATTTCTCAATCCTGCTCGTGTCTCGATGCCAGATATCGATGTCGACTTCTCTGATGAGGGTCGAGACCAGGTACTCGTCTATGTGAGGGCCAAATATGGAGCAGATCGCGTCACTCAGGTATGTACGTTCGGTACGCTCGCCGCTCGTGCAGCAGTCAAAGATGCGGGTCGAGCCCTCGGTGTCCCATTCGAAGAGATGAACATATTTGCTAAGATGATCCCCGCTCGTCCTGGTATCACACTGAAACAAGCTCTTGAGGAGTCTAACGAGTTCAAAAAAGTCTATGAGGAAGGAGGAGTCTACACCAAGGTGATCAATGCCGCGATCCGTCTCGAGTGAACCGTCCGTCAGCTCTGAGTCCATGCATGTGCCGTGATCATCGCACCAGAGCCGATGACCAACTTCTGTCCGCTCCAACCACCTCCGAAGGATCCAACAACGACTGTGACGCAGTTCTCAGCTCATCCGCTTGAGGCTCTTGGTCTCCTGAAGATGGATTTCCTCGGTCTCCGCAATCTTGCTATATTGGATCGAGCGGTACGAATCGTGAGGGAGGAACATGGTATCTCAGTTGACCTGCTCAAAATAGATTTCGAAGATCCCAAAGTATTGGCTCTATTTGGGGAAGGAGATATGACTGGAGTTTTCCAGTTCGAGTCTGATGGTATGCGTCGCTATCTCAAGGAACTCAAGCCGTCTAGTTTCGAAGACCTCATAGCGATGGTATCACTCTATCGGCCAGGTCCACTTGCCTATATTCCTGAGTTTATTGATCGCAAATTTGGTAGGAAAGTGGTAGAGTATCCACATCCATCTCTCGAGGCTATCCTGAAGCCGACATATGGTATCGCGGTCTATCAGGAACAGATCATGCAGCTGGTGCAGGCATTCGCATGATTCTCCCTCGGTGAGGCAGATATACTCAGGCGAGCCATCGGTAAAAAGAAACTCGATCTCCTCATGGAACAACGGGATAAATTCATCTCTGCAGCTCACGAGCAAGGACACAAGGAGGATCTTGCGATATACATCTTCGACGAGATTATCGAGCCATTTGCTGGATATGGATTCAACAAGTCGCATGCCGCCTGCTACTCGATGATCGCCTACCAGACTGCCTATATGAAGACGTACTACCCGACGGAGTTCATGGTCGCCCTCATGGTGTCGGATGAAGAGGATATGGATCGTATTCGTATGGAGATCAGCGAGGCAACAGCCAAGTGAGTCAAGATCCTCCCACCTGATATCAACCAGTCTCGCAAGCACTTCACCTATGTAGACTCGACGACGATCCGGTTCGGCCTGACGGCTATCAAGGGTCTCGGTGAAGGTCCTATAACAACTATTCGCAATAGTGTATGAGATAACAAATTCACGAGTATCGACGATCTCATCGAACGCACTGGGGGTGATGTGATCAACAAGAAGTCTCTGGAGTCACTCATCTACTCTGGAGCCCTCGATGACTTCGGTGAACGCAATAGCCTACTCGCGAGTATAACCAAGATGACAGCCTATCTCAAGGAAATAGAATCAAAAAGAGAAACCTCACAGATGGGACTCTTTGATTGACTCAGTGCGGATATTCATGCTGGAGTACACTTCGAACTCGAGCGGTCCAAAACTGAGATGACATTCGAAGAGCGGATGAAGTGAGAAAAGGCGATGATCGGGTATCCAGTTTCTGGTCATCCACTCGATGGGACTCATGAGTTCATCAGATCCAAGTCAAAAAATATCGGTAAGATATACGAGTGGCTCGAGAAGCGCTCAAGTCGAGATCAGGTGCCAGATACTAGTGAAATAGATAGTGAGAAAGAAACTGAAATAGAAGTAGAAATCCAAACCGAGTCAGTCGAACCAAATAATGATCTCCCTATTGAGTTGGGTATGCCGAGTCAGGCTGAGATACTCCAGCATATGGAGGTAGAAAAAGAAGATGAAACCGTGAATGCGACCGTCATCGGGCTCGTCACGAGTATCCGCAAAATCCAGACCAAGACGGGTGGTATGATGCTCATGGCAACGATGGAGAGTGCTGGATTCGATCTGCGTCTAGTGATATTCTCCCGGGACTATGATGCCTATGTGAGCAAGGTCGAGGAGGATCGTATCCTCATCATCGACGGGCGGGTCAAATATGACACTGAGCGAGATGAGATATCAGTATCACCAGGAGTATGATTTGCCAAAAAGTGATCCGCGAAAGATGCCATCAAGTCGTTCTCGATATCACAGTTCCGTGACTTCGCAGGCGTACAGGATCCGAAGGTCAAATCAAGAAATGATGAAAAATCTGAGCCAGTATCATCAGATACCTCAGTGCAACATATCGTACAAGAGAACTCGAACTACTATATAGATATCCCTCCCTACTGGACCAAGGATGATCTCCTCGATCTCAAGGACTATCTCTCTACGCTCGAGGTGGGACTCGTCCCTGTGTGGATCCGAGTCAGTGGCATAGAGAAGAATACCAAGTTCACGATTGCAGATATAGGAGCACTCGCAGAGTGGGTGAAGATGAAGAATGTGTAACTCAAAAAAAACTCCCAGAAAATATTTTCTGGGAGTTTTTTTATACCTGGTATAGTGATTCCTGAAGAGAGAAGAATCTCTCTCGTATATCCTCTGTCTTGCCGAGATGTCGCTGTGCATCAGATATCGATGATCCATATCTGAGCCTGAGAAGTTGTGGGAGCCTCTCAGCAGAGAGCTCTTCCCAGCCTGACTCGATATAGCGGCTGAGGATAAAATCGAGAAACTCTCGCTCTTGCTCATTGTCACTCGAGATATGCAGTCTCGCTTGTTTCACACGTTCTACTCGGGAGACGATCGGGATCTGACAGTTGTAGTATGCGAGTACATCGAAGAGGTCACTCTTCTCTGCATGGATCAGCTTCGTGAGGGTGTCGAGGGCTCACTTATCGAATCCGAGTTCTCGGATCTTCTCGAGGAAGCTGGCTCGTGTGAGAGGATTCGCCCAGAGCTTTCGGAGCTCATCTTCGGACCGGAAAAACTCAGGCATCTTTGCGAACATACGGTCGAGGAACTCCTGATGAGACATCGGCTTGCCATCTGGACTCCAGAACGATGTTGTCATCATCGAGTCGATCTCGAGTTCTTTGCCATCGCGGAGTTTTATCTTCACGGTTTTCTGTACTGGTCATCCTCCTCCTGTTTCTCCTCCAGTTCCTGTATTATCAGGTGTTTCTTTTTTTCATTTTTCTTCAGCCTTGGTCTCGGCAGTAGTGATCTCCTCTATCGCTACGATCGGGTCGCCATCCCACTCAGGATCAGCAAATTGGAACGATGCATCCACGAAGTCGAGTATAGTGAAGTAGGTCTTCCCTTCAAAAAGTCGAGTCCCACGGCCTACGATCTGCTTGAACTCTATCATCGAGTTCACAGGCCTGAGGAGGACTATGTTGCGGACATTGCGAGCGTCGACTCCTGTCGAGAGCTTCTGTGAAGTGGTGAGGATCGTCGGGATAGACTTCTCGTTGTCCTGGAAGTCTCTCAGATACATCTCTCACTGGAGCCCATCAAATGCGGTCACACGGACACAATAGAGTGTATTCTTATTCGTCTTCACCTGATTGATCAGGTCTCGCACGAGTGCTGCATGGGCCTGATTCGCACAGAATACGATCGTCTTCTCACTCTGATCGATCTCTCGCATCATGAGCTCTACTCGTTTGCGTTCGCGTTCCATGATCTCGATCCCGCCCGTTCGATTAAAGTCCTTTTCTTCATAGACCTTACCTGACTCGACCTCTCCATCGACGATCTCATCATCAGAGGTATAGGTATAATCATCGATAGTTGTCTGGATCCGCTTGACTCGGAACGGTGTGAGGAACCCATCATTGATCCCGTCTTTGAGCGAATAGGTGTAGACAGGATTGCCAAAATATCTATAGGTCTCCAGATTGTTCGCTCGCTTCGGAGTCGCAGTGAGCCCGAGCTGAGTCGCAGGAGCAAAATAATCCAGGATCGCTCGCCACTGAGACTCGTCCTTGGCTCCTCCTCGGTGACACTCATCGATGATGATGAA
>JAYTJD010000113.1:0-3777 GCA_043731405.1 Candidatus Altimarinota bacterium | reverse complement strand
ATTCTCTGATAAAATCTTTCCAATTATTCTCATTCTCAATAGACCATATTTTTGTTTTATAGGTATTTATTCGCAGTCATAGTTGAGTATATAGGAGTTCCTCTATTTGAGGAAGAATACTATATACTATATGTTCATGTGAAATTTCATTTCAATTATCAAATATAAGATAGATATCATCGACATATCTATGGTATTTAAATTGAACTTTATTTTTTCTTAAGAAATCAATGAGTATAAAATCAAATTGTACCAAATAGAGATCTGCTAATGTATTTGATGCAAGATTCGCATCGCTTTGAATTAATCATCAGCTACTACTTAAGTATTTAAAGAAATCATTAATTTTCTCTTTTCTGTCTTGAGAAAAACCCTTATCTTGAATAATTCTAATATTATCACCAATAAATTCAAATAACCTTGAGATTTGTATATCCTCAAAGAAATTTTGAATATCAATTTTTAAAACATATTTATTTACATCACTCACTTGAGAATGTTTTTTTATGGATTTAATAATAGCCTTATAATGCTCATTATGACGAATTGCTAGATTACTAATTTTACTAAAATCTGATATCTTTTGAATTTGATTTCCAGAAGAATGCATATATAAACATCATTGGGATTCTAAAATCTTAGCAATTACCTCAGTTTCAATCGAATAGATATGTTCAAAAAGATCGCATATATATAGACATACCGCATAGTAAACGATCAATGTTTGATAGCTTAAAAAGGCATATTTCCTAATACCCGTAATTCATTTTGGTATAAAGTATCTGTGTACATAAAATTCATTTTCCAATCAATAAAATAACTGATATTGTATTTTCTTCTCAAAAAATTTGTTTCTATCAGTATCATTCAATAGTGAATTATAGTCTAATTTCTTCTTAAAGAACTCCATATTTAATGAAAAATCAGGGGACTTAGAATACAGCTCAATTTGTTTATTAAGTAGCTTAATGGCATTATCAAAATATTTCTGAGATGGGAAAAGCATAAAATTATTTAACTATATATTATTTATCAGAAATAAAACCCATCTCCCCACCCTCCTGTCAACCCATTTTATTTGCAATATATCTATTATTTGATATACTGTTTCTACAAATGCCCTCGGGCTCCTCACTCCACTTCGGTGGAGGAAATAACTCAAGATTCTCCGAAATATCTATTTTGGAGAATTTTTTGTATATTCTCGAATTCTAGAGTGCTGATAGTTCACTTGTGTTTATAAAATCGTCGCTTATCTATGGTGCGTATGTGAGAGAGGAGGAGGGATGATATGAGAGGAGTGCCGATACCATCATGGAACGCTACACTCTCTAGGCTATAGTAGTATTGTGAATCCTTTTTTCACCGACTCGTCATAGGGACGACGAGATACATCGATCCAAAACGAGCAATCACCAGAGCTGGGCGATAGAATCCCCTCTTTCCATCAGCTTCACTGCCGATATTGACTCAGAGTTTGATATTCCAGATCTCTCGTTCTTTTGGGAATACTTCTATCTCGTCTCGATCGAGGATTTTCTTATCCTCATTCCATTCGTCGAATTGTTTTGTATAGATTTTCTTTTCGGTCATATTGTATGGATTAGCAAGTAAGCCCTCTACTATTGGTGTGTACCATTTTCCTGATATCAGGAAAATGGTATTTTCGATGTATCGTTTTCCTGCCATCAGGAGAACGATCTACTGTTTTGAAAAGATATTTTTGAGCTTTCCCATCACTTCCCTTGTCTCTTTGTCGAGTTCCTCCATATCTTCGATAATCTGGAGAGGACTGCGGAGTGCGACTTCATCTTTTTTGTTCGGATTTTTCACGGAGAGATCGTAGGTAGCAGTATCGATAGTACTCACATCGAGCGTCCAAGAGTTGGGAGAATCTCCTTGAGTTTTCTGGAGTGTGATGAACTCTGCGAGATCACGCTCGGAGAGAGGATTGGTCTTGCCGAGATTGCGATCGAGATTGAGCGAATAGTACCAGATCTTCTCAGTCGGAGTTCCCTTGGTGAAGAATAATACCACCGTCTTGACTCCTGCACCGGTGAATGTCCCACCAGGGAGATCGAGAACCGTATGGAGGTCACATGACTCGAGGAGGTGGCGACGGAGTGCGACGGAAGCGTTATCTGTGTTAGAGAGGAATGTGTTCTTGATGACGATACCCGCTCGCCCACCTGCACGGAGCGTCTTGATGAAGTGTTGGAGGAATAGGAACGCCGTCTCCCCTGTCTTGATCGGGAAGTTTTGCTGGATCTCAGAGCGGATCTTGCCTCCGAATGGAGGATTGGCGAGGATGATATCGTGACGATCTTTTTCCTCTATATTGTTGATATTTTCCCCGAGGGTATTCATATGTCGCAGATTGGGTGCCTCGACTCCGTGGAGGATCATATTCATCGTGGCGATGATATAGGCGAGAGACTTTACTTCTTTGCCATAGAATGTCTTCTTCTGGAGAATATCGTCATCTTTTGTAGAGCGATTCGGGAACTTCTCATCGAGATATGTGAACGCCTCACAGAGGAATCCTGCCGAGCCACACGCACCATCGTAGATCGTCTCGCCGATCTGCGGATCGAGAACCTGTATGATCGATCGGATGAGAGGGCGAGGTGTATAGTACTCACCACCATTGCGTCCTGCATTGCCCATCTTCTGGATGCGAGCCTCATAGAGGTGGGAGAGCTCATGCTTCTCTGCACTTGACTGGAAGTGGAGCGTATCCACGATCTCGAGGATCTCACGGAGATTGTATCCGCTGGTGATGCGATTTTTGAGCTCTGAGAATATCTCCCCGATCTTGTACTCTATAGTATCTGCGTGCTCGGCATCATGACGGAAGTTCTTGAAATATGGAAATAATTGATGATTCACAAAATCGATCAGATCTTCTCCGATCTTGGCTGTATGGTGATCGATCTTGCCGTCTGGAGTCTTCGGTACTGCCCAGGTATTCCACTGGAACTCTGGAGCGATGAGTGGAGTATATGCACTCATCGTGAGCTCAGCACTCGACCGACGCTCGCCCTCGAGATCATCGAGATACTTCAGGAAGAGTATCCACGAGCTCTGTTCGACATAGTCGAGCTCACTGCCACACCCTGCATCTTTGTGGAGGATATCATCTATATTGCGGAATGCTTGTTCGAACATGGTGGCGTATTTTAGGATTTGCCTTATTCTATGATTTTCCCTCCTTTTTCCAACTATTTCTTCGCGAATAGTCCAACCATAAAAAATCCCCCATTTTCATGAAGGATATTTGATTTTACTTAACCATATTAGAACTTCGCGAGCTTGCGAGCAAGGGCGAGTTCTTCTGGATACTTCTCGAGAACGGCCATCTGCTTCTCATATGAGCCACGAGTAGCTATTTTGGCAGATTTTAGGAAATGTGAGAGTTGTTTTTGAGTTGCTGTCATAGGAGTATTTCTAGTGAGGTATTATAGCTGTCTATTTCTGTATTTATTGCAGATATTTTTTCTAGGAGATGGGTTTTAGTATATTGAGAATAGGTGAGTCTGTCAAACATTTCATCTGTCTCTATATACTGAGTATGGAATAGCTTGCCTTCACGATCTTTCTCGGCAATGAGTATATTTGCAGATGGATAGATTTTTCAGATATCCCGTACCACTTCTACTGATTTGTAGTATTTTTCTACGAATACTTCTGTTGGAACATTTCTGAGCTTCTCTTGTTCTCTCTTCTTGGTATAGAGATATGAGATGATCGGATCTTGCATCACGAGGACGATAGAGA
>JAYTJD010000112.1:0-1468 GCA_043731405.1 Candidatus Altimarinota bacterium | reverse complement strand
CTCCCTCGACAGAGATGCGAGCATCATCAGTGGCAAGAGCGAGGAGATCGAGTGTAGACTTCGCATTGTCGCCACATATCTCAGTGATGATCTCGATGTCTACCTGATCCATCATCACGCCAGTACCTGTGAATGTGGTATCGGCTCCGATGGCGATATGGCGATAATAGGAGGTAGGAGGAACGGAGGAAGTAGGAGATAGATTTGGGACAGCAGGAACCTGGATTGCTTCGTCCCTCGCAATGACGGGAACCTGGATTCCTGCCTTCGCAGGAATAATAGGAACAACAGAGACAGGAGCCACGAAACAATACTCCACTTGGAGTCATTCGCCAATGACGATATCGACACGATCGACAATCCCTCTGTCGATGATATGACAGTTTTCATTGATGCGAATATTCGCACTTGTTATCTCGATAGTTTGCATAGGTGCACTATAGGAAAAATATGCAAAAATGCAATTGGCTTTTTTCGGGCTTTTCTATAAAATATCCCCTATGAATACAGTGATCCTCGAAATCGCAGTGGATAGAGCCAACGAGAAGTGAGTGTTCGTCGCTCGCGAGATGCTCTCGACCCTGCATGATACCCTCCATGACTCGCATACCGCCTGGTGGGATATCCTTCCCCATCACCGCCCACAGTTTCGGTTTTTTGTCGTGCACCATCTGGGTCGTATCAGATTCTTCCTGGAGACTCTGGCCACTCATCGACAATTCCTCGAGAGTCAGCTCTACGCTCACTATAGCGATATCGAGATCACGGAAGCAGTCCTGCCTTGGACTTCGGGTGTTCAGATATCTGTCCAAGAGGCTCAGCTCTCTCATATCTCAGGTGACACGATCAAGCTCTACGCCAATCTCAAAGATCGTACCGAAAAAGAGGGAATCGATCCGCTCTCGGGTATCACATCAGTTCTCGCGAAATCAGCGAAGACTGAGACTGTATTTCTCCGAGTTGATTTCTCTCCACTCTCTGATCACGACTGGCGTGAGCATACCGAGAGAGTGATCATCGAGATGCATATTCCTGATTTTGCCAAGGTGTTCCTCCTCTCGAATTGGTGGTGGATCCGCTTACTCGCGTTTCCATTTACCCTACTCGCTCATATTGCGTCGTTCCTCACGGGCGGATCGCAAGGAGAGGATGAGCATGGTGCTCCTGACAAAAAAGAAAAACGAGATACGAATGAAAGCAAGTTCGATAGCTATGGATACTCGACTCAGATCATCCTCGCTTCGATAGGACAAAAATCAACAGCAACAAGAGAGCTCGCATCGAGTCTGCATATATTCTCCCAGCCCAACGGTGCCAAGCTGGTAATAGGGCGACCACACCAGACAATCTACTCAAAAACGCTCAAAAACTACTCCAAATATCGGAGCATCCTCTCCGTGACAGAGCTCGCAGGACTCGTGCATATGCCGACGATCTATGTCAGAACTCCAGGGGTCAACTGGGTCAC
>JAYTJD010000111.1:0-1471 GCA_043731405.1 Candidatus Altimarinota bacterium | reverse complement strand
GCGGTGGGACTCGAGAGTACCTCAGCGATCGAGATCGTACTACTCGCGAGATCGACTCCGGCATTTTTGATTTGAGTTTCTTTTTGTCATATAGAGAGACTCATCGCCGTTGCGATATTGCCCATATAGATCATATCTGCTTGTTGGAAGGTGAGGTCGTTGGCCCCTGCGTTCGTCTGGAGTCCGAGCATCGGTCCGATATACCCCCATGAGAGATGGAGGGTGAGTGTGAAGAATAGCGTCAGAATGAGTGTGTTTCGTATGAAGTCCTTGACTTCGTGTGAGAAAACCATAATTTGGGAAGTAATCTTTTCAACTATTGTATCGTTTATTTCCTATTATTGCAAATTATATGCGTTATTTTCTCTCTTTTTGCAGCTTGATGCTATCTCTCCTTGTATCCATAGGTGTCGTCCAAGCGGAAGATGGGGTCATATCTCGCTCTGAATGGGGGGCAGACGAGACCCTCAGATATGCGGATAGTCCAGTTTGGCAGATGAGACAGACAGCCTACCTCGAATATCTCCAGAGTCCAAAAACCCAAACCCAGCTCGATGCCATCAATGCAGAAAATACTCGAGTCGAGTTTATCCAAAGATATCTCGGAGTGAGTGCTGAGCTCGTAGAGCGGAAATACAGTGAAAACTGACACCCACTCCGTATATCTATGCAGAAAGTGAAACAAATCTCTCGTATCATCATCCATCATGAGGGTGTGACGCTCACGAGTGACAAAACTGATGCCGAGATCATCCGATCTATTTATCGTAACCATACAGTTGATAAGGACTGGTGAGATATTGCCTACAACTATATCATCGGGCAACGAGGAGAGATATATGAGGGGAGGGCAGGAGGGGACTATGTCGTCGGTACTCATGCAGCCTACAACAATATGGGAACCGTTGGTGTCGTAGTACTTGGCAACTATTCTGCGAATACACTCAACCGTGATCAGATCGCTGGCCTCGAACGTCTGATACCCATGTTGGCCAAAAAATACGGAATCACCCTCTCACAAGAGGCTATAGGTACGCCATGTGCTAGATCAGACTGTAGCTCTCTCCAGATCGTCAAGACTCAGTCACTCCTCGGGCATCGGGATGTCAGGTCGACGGATTGTCCCGGTGCCAATCTCTATCCGTATATTGCAAAGTGGATAGCGAGTCTCGATAAAGCATATACACCAGTACTCAATCAGGTATACGCTATCGAGCCTGTGCCCCCAGAACGCAAGATGAATATGGCACTTCGGGAAATCATCTCTCCTCAAGGAGGCATATTCCCAGCGGCGAATGCTGTCTCTGCCGAAGTCCTCTCTCCTAGGACTACCATCGTCCCAGCAGTACGATATATCTGACCCAAGTTCCGAGTCCGTCTCTCCTATCCTGATCAGGCCAATTTGACCCTCTCTACTGCTGATGCAAAAGTCGGGATACTCATATTAGATAAACAAAAAATCCCACTAAAA
>JAYTJD010000110.1:0-9535 GCA_043731405.1 Candidatus Altimarinota bacterium | reverse complement strand
GTATCACTATCGGATTCTCTGGTGCTGAGCTCGGCAATCTACTCAACGAAGCAGCGATCCTCGCTGGTAAGAAAAGTGCGAAAAGTATAACTCAAGAGATGATCCAGAAGTCTATTGAGAAGGTTGTTATGGGAAATGAACAGAAATCACTCCGTATGACTGATCATGAGAAGCGACTCACTGCACTTCATGAGGTCGGACATGCTATCGTGGGCAAGATGCTCCCTCATACAGATCCAGTACACAAGATCTCTATCCTCCCTCGCGGTGGTGCTGGTGGAGTGACATGGTTCCTTCCTGACAAAGATCGCACCTATACATCCAAGGCGAAGTATCTCGATGAGCTCGCAACCCTCTATGGTGGACGAGTAGCTGAGGAGATATTCTTCGGGTCTGAGTATATCACGACTGGAGCAAGCTCAGATATCGAGCGAGCCACGGAGATCGCCAGAGCAATGGTGATGAGATACGGATTCGACTCGGAGCTCTGAGCCGAGAACTACGCTCCAGATCATGTCGAGTGAGTTCGCAAAGATATGTCCAATGATACTCGTATGATGATCGATCAGAAGGTCAGGGGGCTCCTCCAGGATGCCTATGCTCTCGCCCAAAAGATCATCAACAAAAATCGAGAACTCCATGAGACGATCGCCAATGCTCTCCTCATAGCAGAAGAGATGACACAAGAGGAGTTCGATGTGTTCTTCGATGGTGTGGCTGGAGTGCCGACCAAGATTGCGATGTAGTAGATATCAAAAATCCCGAGAGTTTCTCGGGATTTTTCTAACTGAAATGCTTCCTATGTCCTCATGGCTCATGAAATCCGAACCCACAGAATACTCGATAGACCACCTCCAAAGAGATGGCTCATCGAGTTGGTTCTGAGTACGCAACTATCTCGCTCGCAACTATATGCGAGATCATATGCAGATATGAGATCGGGTATTTTTTTATCATTCGACCTGTGCGACTCCTGGTATCATGGGAATTGCTGAGATTGTATCACTCCCACATCCTGATGAGACACAGTTCATCGTTGGAGACAAGCACTATGATGCAAAATCTAACCGAGAGAAGCCGATATGGATGTGTGTGGATGTTGGATTCGTCTCGAAGTTCTCGGGTATCCTCTCGATCACTGAGATCAGATCTATCCCAGAGCTCGCCACGATGAAGTTGTTGCAAAAGGGGAGTCGACTCTCGATCACTCCTGTGACGGATCAGGAAGCTGATGTGATCATATGAATTATAGAGAATAGAGCTGCTCTATAGAGAGCTTCATATCTGCTTTGCTATATTGTGCTAATCTTGTTGGATCTCCTGCTTGTATCTGAGCATTCACTGCGATATATGGTTTTCCATCCTGGGAGAGCCATTTTTTGTGTACAGGCCTTATGGATAGCTCGAGTCCATATTTTTCTCGAAAGCTAGATTGCACGTATCATCTCGTATCTCGATCCTCGCTTGCTGGTAATATGAATGGAGAATATGGCTCATCTGAGAAAGAATAGTATATAAGGTGGTCCTGATGGAGGATTACTACCACTTGAGCATCGGGAGTAGGGAATGATACAGATATTTTTTTTTCTATGATTTCATTTTCTCATTTTGATATATAGAATTCACTCTCCGTGAATATATATGTTTTCCAATCAAATCATGTGGATTTTTTTGGTTCCATGATGCGAGCCCAGTCCATGAGAGCATTATTCATGTTTCTTACTAACATATTTTCTCAGATACCATTCTCTATACTTTTGCTGCCAAAAGTATCAAAAGCATCGGGGGTCAACAAACTCGCTCAGTTACTTGCTCCGCTCATCATATTTCTATTTTCATCATCGCTCGAAATTTTCTGTCGAAAATTTTGGACAGTGTCTCCCCCCTGAACCCCCATTCACTGCTCGAAAACTTTCTCAGATACAAACTTCTGAAAATCTCTCTCGATTTCATTTTTTTCCTCTTCACTGAGCTTGATATTTTTGGCTCATCGATAGTATCTCGAGAATATGGTCTCCAGATTGGTATCCCAGGCAAGGAGTGGATCTCCATAGCCGAATGCGAGGATCGCTCGTGCAGTATACTCGCCGATTCCGGGGAGTTTTTTGAGTTGTTGCTTGTCTCGCGGGAATACTCAGGTGTACTCACTTGCTATGATGTTCGCCGTTTTGAGGAGATTGCGTGCTCTGGAGTAGTATCCGAGTCACTGATAGTAGGGAAAGAACTCATCATAGTCAGCTCGTGCAAGATGCTCGATAGTCGGGTATTTGCTCAATATTTTCTCATAAAATGGTACCACGCGATCCGCCTGGGTCTGCTGGAGGAGGATCTCTGCGAGCCAGACGCGATATCCACTCGTATCACTATCCGCATACTGCCGCCACGGGAAGTCGTGACGTCCGTATTCTCTATACCAGTCGAGGAGGAGTTGCCAAGGGAAGGATTTCATAGAGTGATAGTATTCGTATTTCTTTTATTTGCAAAAAAAGAGTATATTCTATATACTACCATCATATCATAATAATAAATAGTATGAACCAGAATTCCAAAGATAATACTGAATATCCAATACTAACACAGAACCCAGAGCATACGCCCCAGGTATTTTTTTATATCAGTGCACTCCGAGACAAATATGCTACCTACAATGAGATACTCGATAGGCTCGATATCATTGCCGAAAAAATAAAACAAGTCCCAATACATGTACAGAAAACCGTCACAGAAATGCTCAAAGCAGATCTCGAAAATAAAGCCATCAATACAGGTATGTTAACCGCAGCTATCATGGCCATCAATCCAAAAAACCTAGTACAGGATTCTGCTAATGATGAAAAATTCGAATTGGTTGCTTAATTATTTTCACCTTCTCATCGAATGATGCAAAATACTCGTCTCCAGCTGCTTCTCGAGCGTGCTCCCATCACTGATGAGGATCGCCACAATATATCTCGTATCTTTGTGGTTCTCTCGAGCGAGAGACAAGCGGCACTCATATCTGATTGGGATGGATATATTATCCGATTTATCACGATACGGAATCAACTCGTAGAGGCGGAGGCTCGCAGATTCCTCTCGGGACTCCAGGCGATCGATATCCTCCTCGATGAGGCGATCGCTCGTGAGGCTGAGAAGCAAGCAGAAAGAGATCACAACAAAAAACAAGTCCGTAGAGAACTCGAATCAACCGTCGCGTACGACCAGATGCAGAGGCTCCGACGAGTGAAGGATCTCCAGTGAGTGGGAATCTAGATATTAGTACTGATATATTATTATATATGTGCAAGTCCAAATAGCCATCTAGAATTGCACGACACTCAAATATCTGATAAAGTGATCATATATCACATTTGGTCATGTGAGAGCTTTAACCTCATAAGTACCCGAGTAGACCAATATACTATTGGTCTTTTTCTTATTTTCCTCGTTTATCTCCTCTCGTATGGATATCGCAGTGACGTCAGATACAACAACATCAGTACCTCCAGTTGATCATGGATCCAATCCGATCATCATCTCTATGCAGACAGGCCTGGAGGGATATCGCCTTCGCAATTTTTATATTACCAATAGCTTCCAGTGATTTGTGTGGATGATTTTTCACTTTTCGGTAGTTTTTTTCTTCTGACTTCTTCTCGATAATCTTGTCCTCGTAGGGCTCTTTCTCGGATTTGCCAATCTGATCGCATTTGCCATCGATGTCCCACTCGGTATCATCCAACGCTATATCCCAACTCGTCGGATGTTCATCATTGCGGCGATCTCTCAGCTGATTGCTACTGGTATATTTTTTGCGTTTATATTCCAGATATTTGGGATCATCGAGTATGTCTCTGGTGTCATCACGCCTGAGTCACTGGAGTCTGGTAAGGCATGGTTCTTCGGGAGTGCTCTCAACTGGATCGGGGTGATCGTAGCATCAGTGTGCTATGGTCTAACCAAGGAGATCAACGATGTATCGACCTACGGATATGTCCTCTCACATGCTGATCCGAGTGAATACGGTACCATCCTCGCTCGCAACAATATCACATTTGGTATCGGATCCCTCATCGGTCTCGTGTTGTCTGGTTTTGTATTATCTTTTTCTCCAGCAATTGCCGTGATATTCCTTGCTGTCGTGATTGTTGGATTCCTCGCATTCACGATCCGATTTTTCGATAACTCGATGGATTCCGTCAGTATTGCTGATATAGCGAGTTTCCGAGTCTCTGTACAAAAATGGAACAAGGAAAATGTACGAGAATATATCACCGAAACAGTCCAAAAGGTCGATCTCGAAAAAATCATCAATGGAGCAAAGTATCTCATGCTCAAGCCAAAACAAACCACTACTGAAACAAAAGTTCCATGGAAAGATGTATGGGTATCGAGCAAACGAGAGTTCTCTATCATCTGGGAGATCTGTATGCACAAGCCGATGCATATATCACTATTTTGGACGATTACCTTGGTACTGACATTCTGATTTTGGGATACATTTGCATCATCGTTCCTCCTCCAGTTCCTCGATCAGATGAAGCCAGGATGGAGTTATATCCTCCTCGCTATGATAGGGGTACCGGGTATCGTACTACAAGAGACTGCGAGCAAGATCGGAGCCAAGATCGGTATCAAAACTATTGGTATCATCGGTCTTGCACTCTCTGGTGGCTCTCTGATCCTGATGGGAATATTTGCTATGGGATCGACCCTGAGTCCTGCTGTGATACTCTCACTCGCTCTCATCAATTCCCTCGGATATGCCTGCGGTATGTCGACTGGACAGAACCAGTTCCTCGATATGTACAATCGCATCTATGCAGAACACGAGTGACTCACGGAGATCAATGCCAATGCCTCATCAGGTCCTATGAAAGTCATCCAGAACCTCGCGAATGTCATCGGACTTGTGATCGGATGAGCTCTCGTAGCATTCGGTTTTCCAGCGTTTTTCATACTATTCTGACTCGTCATACTGGGGATACTGGTATGGACAATCCGAGAGAAACAGAGGATACAACTCTAGCTCCTACATAGTATACTATTTCTGTCAATCAAAAATTCCCATTTTATGGGAATTTTTACTAAATATAAGCTCAAAATTTGACATGGCAGGGGTGATTGTGCTACGATATCTCAGTATTCCTAATATTCATCCTATGTTACTCTCTTCCCAGCTCCGTTATGCACTCTACGGAACCGTACTCTCTGCTTCACTCATCTCACTCTCTTCATGAGCATTTGCCGCTGCTGCTGATGGAGTATTCGGTGACTACTTTCGCAATATCATCAACACACCATGTACCTATTGATATGAGGTGATCACAGGATTCGACGTATCTGCAGGTACCAGCTATGGTACGAAAACCTGTACGAATATCGCCACAGTGCTCGGGAATATCTCTAACGCTGTCAATGTCGGTATCGGGACACTGAGTCCAGTGGCCAAGCTCGATGTCGCAGGGTCTATCATAGGTAACTACCTCACTATCCGTCCACAAAATACTACCTTCGAATGAGGAGAGATAAAGCTAGAGAAAGGACCGAGTAATACCAAAGACGCCTATATCGACAATGCAGCTGATCGACTCCGTATCCACAATGGTTCAGCTGAAATCTTATCAGCTGATCTCATCAATGGAAATATCGGTATCGGTACTACTACGCCATGATCCAAACTTGAGATAGCGAGTTCCATTGACAATATTCTCCGTCTTAATAGAACAACTGGTAACTCATGGAACTATATGGAATGGATGATTGCTGGTGCTCGTAAATACTGGACAGGTATTGACAACAATGGAGTATTTAATATACAATGAGACTCATCTGCTGCAGTAGCGATCAATGCAGTTGGAGGCAACGTTGGAATCTGAACAACAACTCCAACTGAGAAACTACATGTTATAGGAAACATCAAAGTATCTAATAATATTGAGGCAAATCAATACTATTATACATCAGATAGACGACTCAAGGAAGATATCTCCCCACTGAAAAATTCTCTCGATAAAATACTATCTCTCAATGGATATACGTATAGATGGAAATCTACAGGACATAAAGATATATGAGTGATTGCACAGGAAGTAGAGACTGTATTCCCAGAACTCGTAAAAACAAATCCTGATACTGGATTCAAATCAGTGGAATATGGGAATCTCGTGGCTCCGCTCATCGAGGCGATCAAGGAGCAACAAGCAGAGATCGATACACTTCGTACTGAGCTAGCAGAGATCAAATCTCAACTCAAATAAATCTATTATATAACTATGTATACCATGAAATCCAGATATAGGCTATCAATCATATATACGTATATGATTGGCCTCTTGGGAGTACTCATCATAGGGTGTTGAGCACTGATCGCTGCATCACAGACAATCTGGAGAGTAGATAGCAATACTACTACTATCATCGATACTCACAGTGTATGCATAGGGTACAGTGCACCAGATGGTAAAAATGTATTCATCCCAGCAAGGACAGCGTCTGAATATCAGAGTTTCCGCTCTAATGCACTCATCTCTCCGAATATAGTAAACTGTACATATAGTTGGACTACAAGTGCGTATGGCTCATGTAGTCTCACGTGTGGAGGGGGAGCCCAGTCACGCACCGTCCAGTGCAAGCGACATGATGGTACTATCGTAGCTGATAGCTATTGTGCAGGCACCAAGCCAGCCGTATCTCAGAGCTGTAATACACAAGCGTGTGCTATCCCTGTCAATGGAGTGTGTGGCTCTACAGCGAATAGTTGTACATCTGGTAATACCTCTGGATACTCAGCAGGCTCTTGTGGAGGATCTCAGACTTGGTCATGTGTTGGCTCTGGCGGTGGAGGATCTGCAAGTTGTAATATTGCCAATGTTGCTTGTGTTACAACGGGCCGCTGGGTAGGTAGAGGTAATACAGGATGAGGATCTTTTAGTCCCCAATTGGCTAGAGTAGTATATTGCAATGCCACAATCTGATGTATACCTCTAGGAATGCCAATGCGTGGAGTCGATCATAGATGACTATCATGTTCCCCTTTAAATTCTAGACTTGTTTATTGAGATTTCGTGTATCATGCAACAACAGTTACATATTTTTGCGAATAATGTTTTTTACATAAATATAATTGAGTGTTATTCACTAATATTAGAAATTTTTATTATTTGTTTTCTAGATTGTTGAGCTTGGAGTGATTCTCAGTATGTGATAACTGGCTCCTCAGCTAGCTCCACTCTAGCGTCACACTCCGATTCCTCTTGACTCGACTTCTAGATTTCGAAGTATATATGAGAGAATTTTCTTGATTTTATTCCAAAAATTCATATGATAATTGGGATTATACTCCTAAAAACAATATATGTATCATCGTCTTCAGCAAAAAAAAATCGAGGCTTCATTTTTCACCTGAAAAATAATCATGCTCCTTGGTCCACGTCAAGTCGGCAAAACAACGCTCTGTGAGACTATTCTATCACAGACTACTTCTGAGAGTGAGATTGTCCGTTGGACGGGTGATAGTATCACGGATCGAGTGCTCCTATCGGTCAATGATCTTGCGAATCTGCGTACCTATACAGATAACAAAAAAATCATTTTTATCGATGAAGCACAAAAGATAGAAAATATTGGGAATACTCTGAAATTATTAGTCGACTTCTATAAGGATACCAAGCAGATTATTATCACGGGATCTTCTTCTATCAATCTGATTGACAATACGGCAGAGCCACTAACAGGGAGAAAAAGTATTTTTCTCATGTACCCTATTAGTATGTCTGAAATTCTTTTGACTCATGATCGACAAGCACTGGAAGGGCAACGTACGGACTTGATGGTATTTGGTTCCTATCCTGGTGTATTGCAGCTAGGAACACGAGAAGAGAAAATATCGCTACTCAAAGAACTCGCAAATTCGAGTTTATACCGAGATATTCTCGAGTTCCAACAGGTGAGAAATAGCGATGTTATCATGAGACTACTGAGATTGCTCGCTTTCCAGATTGGACAAGAGGTATCTATGAATGAGCTTGCGACACAACTGGGAATTGATACAAAAACAGTAGAGCGTTATATCGATCTTCTCGAGAAATCATATATTATATTCCGTCTTCCACCATATTTTACAAATAAACGAAAAGAAATCAGCAAATCAAAAAAGATATATTTCTATGATCTTGGTATTCGCAATACAATAATTGGCGACTGGAATCCGCTGATGAATAGGCAGGATGTCTGACTACTTTGGGAAAATATGATGATGATTGAGAGAATGAAACAGAGAGAATATTTGGGGCAATATGCTTGAGTATATTTTTGGCGAACAAATAACTGACAAGAGATAGATCTCATTGAAGAAAAGCATGGAGAACTCCATGCATATGAATTCAAATGGTGAGATAAAAAGGTATCTGTGCCAACATCTTTCCCAATAGTGTACTCAAACAGTACCTTTGCACTGATCAATCAGTCAAACTATCTCCAATTTGTACTCGGGAAAATCTAGCTCCACTCTAGCGTGACACTCCGATTCCTCACGATCTCGACTTCTAGATATCTCAGTATATATGAGAGATCTTTGTCTTTGAGGATGATCTTCTGTTGCCACTCCCCACCATACCGCTCACGGATATCTGTATCAAATGCCAAAAAGGTACTATTCTTTTTGAGGAGTCCGATTTTGTTGATGAGTTTTCGCATGATATCTTCAACTTTTTTTGCCTGTTCATCGTGGACTCGGATCGTCACGAACTCCGCAAATGGTGGATATCTGAACTCGATTCGCTCACGAGAGAGATACGTGAGAAATGACCTCGTATTGCCGTCCATGATCTCCCGCAGGAGCGGATGATCTGGTGTAGAAGTCTGGATATAGAGCTCTAGTCATTGCTTCTTGTAGTAGGAGATCTCGTTGTAGATATCCTCCTCGATATGATATGATGGGATCGATAGATTGAGCTCAAAAGAGAGCCAGATAACCGCTCCGATATCTGGATGGACGATGCTCCCGCCGATCTGTGTCGTGATGATGATATCACTCGAGTTGATCTGATTGTAAAGATCTGCAGACTTTTCTCGTGTATCACTGTCGATGCGGAGTACCCGAGTATCTTTTGGTACGAGCTTCGCTAGATTTTCTTCGATTTGCTGGATACCGACACCTACTGGATTCACTTTGTTTCACTGACAGTGAGGACACACGATTGGAAACGGAGCCACCTGACTACACTGATGACAGATGAGACGCTTGGACGGAGTCGTATGATAGGCGAATGCGATATCACAGTGAGGACACTTCTCATAGTGACCACAGTCTGCACAGATCCAGGCTCTCGCATTGCCTCGGCGTGAGTAGAATATGAGTGATTTTTTCCCTTCCTTTTTGACCTGTTTGAGCACAGAGAGTATCTCCGATGATAGAGCTGGAGCCTCGAGTCGAGCTGATTGGAGTGGGATGATAGTGAGTATGGAGGACAATCGAAGATGGAAGATTAAAATAGGAATAGGAACAGATCCTGAGCTTGGGAATGTTCATCCTTCGTAATTAGCTTGCTATGGA
>JAYTJD010000109.1:0-3798 GCA_043731405.1 Candidatus Altimarinota bacterium | reverse complement strand
TCATCTCGGCTCTCAATACCTTTATTGCGACTTTTCTCACCGCCCTCGTCACCACCCTCTCGACAATGGATATAGGGGATCTCACGAACTCCCTCCTCGTCTCCACTGTCATAGCCTCAATCAATGTGGCTATACGAGCTCTGGTAAAAGAGGCTCTTATATCAAAATAGTTTCATAATTTATAAAGATGTCACGACCTATGCTCTCAGAACTCGTCACCATCAAATTCTCACATGCAATAGCATGAATGCTGGGAGGATTCGCCGTATTTCTCATAGATAAAGACCTTCACTGGAGAGATGGAATCGCCCTCACCATAATTGGGTGAGTCAGCTCCTACTACCTCGTACCTGCACTGGTCGGATATTTTGGACTCTCGGTCGAGTCGTCCTCATTTCTCGCATTCTTCACGGGAATTATGGCACGATCAGTGATCATCGAAGCAAAAAAGAGGCTCGCAAAAGCTGTGGTGGATCGGGCGGAGACCTTCATAACTAAATAACTATGGACACAGTCACTTGCATCGAGGCAGATGATGGTACGAAGTCAGTACAATATAGTGAACCCGAAGACTTTTATCCTGGATATGTAGAATACCGAAATAAGGGAGTTATTTTTAGGATTATAAAAAAAATGAGAGAAATAATATATAAAATTCTCTAGTCTGGTAAAAGGATACTAATAGGAAATAAATAATTGCTATTGCATTATAACAATATAATCATATACTGTATTCTACTAGTCACATAGAGCTCGAACAAATAAGTATCAGTCTGGTTTTAAAATCTTTTAAACTTTTCTTTTATGCATTTACTATATCACGAAGTATCCAGTCATCACGTACGAGCAATGAGCGAAAATTGTTTCAAGGTCACTCACAAGTCTCAAGATCGATTCGAGGCAATAATCCGAGAGAACTACGCTCTCCTCGATGAGATGGAACCAGAACAAAATGCCTATCCAGTGTGATATTTACCTACTAACACTTTTAAATAGTATGTTACTTAGGCAATCACAACTCGAAAGTGAGCTTCTTGCAACACAAATACACTTCAGTAAAATACTGAAAGTCTCACAGGTCGTAGATGAACACCAAAAAAAGGCAATGGAGCTCACACTTGGAGGACTCGAAATAGAAATCAATTCCATACAAAAAGACCTCGAACCATATAATCTCAAATAATATGTTCAAGAAACTCCTCAACATTCTCGGGATCTGCACTCATACGCACATACAAACATATGGCTATGGCAAGATCCACTGTATCGATTGCGGTAAACAAATATAAATATGGACTGCACTATACAACAGACCCAGTTCCTGAAAGACATAGAGGGTAGTATATCAAATACTACCCCTGTAGTGCGTTATGTATGTGAAACGGATCGGCTCCTCTTCGCCATCCCACACCTTATACACAAATTAGGGGTACTCAAGGATGAGTGAGTATATCTTTGTGATATTCAGGGTCGTTGTATGATAGCAGGCAATACACAAGAAGAGTCAATACAGAAATTCAAGGAATTCATAGCTAATCTACTTTCTAAAAAATGAGTATAGTATGCATATCGAACTCTCCGATCGAGCGACATATGAACTTCTCAAGTTACAAGCATTGGAATCTGGGAGAGTCGGCAATTATTCGAGCATAGAACCAGTCATAGAGCGTCTTCGCTATCGGATATTCGATCTCGTGATGACGGAGATGATGCGACAGTTGGAGAAAGTACAGAAATCATAATACTTTGTATAACTACTACATATGACACACAACGAAATAATGAAGCAGTGGATCGGGAAACGAATTGATATGGATGGAGCCTATAGATACCAATGTGTAGACTGGGTGAAAAAATATACCTCTCTCAGGGGAAGAAGAATCACTACGAATGGAAACGCATATGACCTCTGGAAGAAATGACTCGGTACCAAATGGGTACAAGTCAGATCATCTCCTGGAAACTTTCCAAGTGAGTGAGATATCGTGATATGGTGACCAACTTGGGGTGGTGGATACTGACATATCGCTTGTGCGAACAGGTTCTGTAATCAAATCCTACTCAGGACTACCGATCAGAATGCAGGGAGTGGAAACGGTGACGGACTTGGTAAGAATGCTATCCGTCCATTTTTTAGAACCTATAGCGGAGTCATCGGATGGTACAAATACGTTGGATAATATTTCTTAATTCCCTCCTATGAAAAAGATCTACTCCGCTCATTTCTATGATCCTGAGACGAATAAAAGATTTGTTGTCACGGATATCCTCGCATCCAAGAATGTCGAGTATCTCAAGAGTATATGGATGATTCCATCGAAAATGACCAATATAGAGCTCGTCACCTATTTTGCAAAAAAGCTTGCAAAAAAGAATATTGGAGTATAATTAGAGTCTATTGCGATAGAGTTTATCCCAAAAACAACACTCTGATATATCAAATACAACACTGACGATCCTCGAAGTACTGGAAATATAGGGCTATTTGGTTACTTAGTGGGGCACTATCGAGTTCTATTCTCTGGATAGGCGTATGACTCTATATTTATCCAATCGTTGCGTATTGACTCGGATTCTAGACACAAAAAAAATCCCATCACAATTTCTGTGATGGGATTTCATTATTTCTTGCTATGTAGTCTCCCAATAGGGTTTTACTTCCTCATAGACCCACCGCTCAGTGTTGAGAACACGCTCAGGGGGGGCGTGGTGAGGTTTGTTTCTCTGAATGGGAGGTTGTCCTATATCTCTCTTTGCACCGCAAGCTCTGTCCATCATGGACATACTTATACCGAAGTGCTTGGCAACCTCTTTATCTGTGATATCTCATCATCGCATCGTATTGATCGCTTCAACATCTATGGTGTGTACCTTTGGAGGGATATAGAGGTGCTTTGTGATCGTAGAGACCGATACGTGGTGCTTGTATACCATATGCTTGTAGCCGAAAGTAGTGGTCTCTTCGAGCATTTCCTTGTGGTGTACTTTAAGCAGTTCCATAAATTGGTGAAAGTTGGCGTATCTTTTCATATTATAGATTATTTTCTGCCATATAAATAAGAGTCAATGCAATCGTGATATCCTTATCACAGAGAGGACATATATAGTGTGCTCGTCATTTTCGGATAGCATTGGCGTAGTCGTGATCGCACATAGTTTTTATGGTTGTACAAGATAAAAAGGAATACCCAGATCACGACAGACCTCACCGACTGCAGGGTTATCATCGAACACTCCGTCGATATACTGTCACTCATCGAGGAGCTTCTGGAATACGATACGCTTGTACTCGTGATTAGCAGGCTTTGGAAATGGGAGGTCATTAAGGATAACCTGTCCAACAAGTCACATTCAATCACAAAACTGTTCTACCATTACTCTTTGGTTCTCATCTCTCCCAGAAACAACCATACAGATATTTCCAAAACTCCTATTAAGTACTTTGTAGAATACAATCGTGCTTGCTATATGCTTCTCAGGTGGAAGCTTCCTATTCTCACGAGTCTCAGCAAGGGTTCAATCTAAATCAAATATATAAGCCATAATTAAAAATAATTAAAAGTAAACCCTCAAGCTGTTTTTCTTCTTCATTTACAACAAGCAACAATGCTTGATGAAGATATTCATAATTTTATACTTGCTGAAATAATAGTTTCCCAATTAGAAATATATTCTCATGAAAATGAATTCTGAACAATTTTCTTTTTATTAAATCATTTTCATAATATCGATCAAGTTCTGTTCTTTAGAACATTATTATCTCGTCATTTATTGAACATATCTTTCATATTGTCCGAG
>JAYTJD010000108.1:0-3822 GCA_043731405.1 Candidatus Altimarinota bacterium | reverse complement strand
TTTCCCTTCGAGAGATTCACCATGAGTACTTTTTGATCATCCATCACTTTTCGCAGGTTGAACGCTGATTTGGTCTGACCGATGATATTTCGCATCGTCGTGTTAGTGATGAATGGTCCGAATTTTGCTGAGAAAAACGGAATCATCTCTTGCTTTTCACGATCACCTGTCTGAGCGTACTCATGTTCCCAAAAAGCTTTCACCATCACATTCTTGATTTTGGATACTTTGTATTTCATAAACGCCTCATCCACAAAGAGTCGTGGTACATCGATAAGTGTCCCACCATCCTCTGCATCGTCCATCAGAGTGAGACATCCATTGCGGAAATAATGCTGAATACGGGGGCCAAATATCTCATCTCCATACATCTTGATGAAAATAGAGGTAGCGTCCAGTGCAGCTCGATCCTTTTCTATAGCCTGGAGAGCGGGTTCTGTGGCGATCAGGTCGAGCATATTGAGTCCGAGTGGTCGCTCATAGTCTGATGGATCGAATATGATCATATCTTGAGCTCGTTCTTTTGGGGTGAATGCGAGTATATCCTCCACGAGATCTCCATGCGGATCGATCACACAGAGTCCATTGCCATTCCAGAGATCCTGACGAGCCAGATATCCTATGAGGACTGATTTTCACCCTCCTGATTTACCGATGATATAGTGATGTCTGCCTCGATCCTTGCGATCAAAATATATCGGCGTCTTCATATTGCGGTATTCATTCCATCCCATGAGCACCGCCTCCTTGTAGAGTGGAAATCATCCAAGAGTCCGTTGCGAGTCGACCTGTACTGGAGTTTTGCCAGCATCGATCGGCTTGCCCATATCGGCTCATTCTGAGAATACAGAGACCGGCATGCCCCCTATGAGTTGGAGACTTTTGTTCTCGTCACGCCATAGGTTTTTATTTTTATCGACCCTGAGGAGCGATCCATCCGTGGTGAAAATGGAACCCGTAGCATCACGCTTGTAGTCCTTGAGAATAAGAGGGATTTTCGGAAACTTGAGATTTTGAGGGATCGAGAGCATCTTGTAGTCAAGCCAGGCGATTATTGGTGACTTATTATACTTGATATCCGGGAAGTGGAATATCGTCGACATCTCATCCGATGAGAAGCGAGATATCTTCTGAAATATTCCAATCAAGCGATATGAGAATGCAAAATAGCGAAGTGGCGTGAAGAGAATACGTAGCATGTCCTCAATCATCTGTGGATTGTCGAGCTGATTGTTGTACTCATCGGTAAATATGGATGTCGCAGCCACAAGAGACTGGAGGCCCTGATGAGCAGACTCACGAGTATCAGATGAGACGAGGATACGAATCGACGCCTCGAACCCTGGTTGTCCCGCTGACTCCCCTACCATCTTCTGTGACTCGGTTTCTGCTTGGTTAAATATCTTGTAAGAGTCTCCACTACTGGCTCCTGGGGCATTGGATGCTGTTTCTTCGTTTGATATAAAACGAGAAAAAAACCAAGAAATTGGTAGAAGCATAAAGTTGAGTCCCGACATGAGGAGTCCTCATTTGAGTCACTTTTTATATTCTCACTTTGCGACGAGTCAGGCGGCTTTTTTTGCCTTGCGATTCCAGCTGTGGCCGAGTGGCTTCATCACTATCTGGATGGCCGCGACATCAGTTTTTTTGAGGGAACCAAAATTGTTGGTAAACGATGAGAGTGGATCATCTTCGAAATACTTATAGGTCTTGAGCGGATAGATATCGTCGTTTCGTTTGCTGATCGATGCGGCCTCAAGAGCGTATCCAAGTGGCTTAATCTCTGGGAGATCTTCTCGGGATACCAACTTGACCTCAGCATCTGGATAGTTCGAGGTGACCTGTTGAGTTATCAGTGTCATGTGCTCTTGATATGCCGCGAGATAAAAATGTACTTGACCTCCAGAATATATCATCTCGAGTGATATTTTCGCATGACAAAATATGAAGTTGAGGATGGTATTCCATGCACTAATTGTCGCGATCTTATGGACACTTTTATAAAAAAGGGTCATGATACCAATTTTCTCTTTGAAGTCCTTCTTCGTATCTTGTTCTTTATCGAGCTTGGAGTCAGCTCGTGGGAGTGTCACTTTCATATATCGCATCCGTGGCGTCATCATCACCTCATAGGCGAGTCGCATCAGACGGATACAGATCCAGACGATGATGATGGCGAGGAGGATATTGAGCACATTATCAAAAACCCAGACCAATGAGTCCCAGAAAGATGACCAAGGAGAGATAGTTGCTTGTTCAGTACGAGTAGCAGTCCGGACACTGATAGCGAGGACAGAGTTATAGGATGTGAGCAGTATCGCGAGGATAGCGAGCAATAGTCGATTCATTGATTCAATATAGCATATAGGAACCCATTCGCAAAATAAAACAGAACTTTTTGCTTTACAATAGAGCAAAATCGTGCAAAAAAATATGGTATAAAAATGCACCAAACAAAAAAGTCTAATTCTTTCCAGAGTTGATACTTGCATTTGTGGGTTGGATATCTACAATACGACCAAATTGTAACCCATCCTCTCTCATGCAAAAACTCTTCTCCTCATCCATCTACGGTATATCTGGTCATCTCGTGGAGGTCGAGGTCGATGTCATCACGGGGATGGGACAGTTCACGGTCGTCGGACTCGGAGATGCAGCGATCCAGGAGTCACGAGAGCGAGTACGTAGTGCAGTGAAGAACTCTGGATATGCATTCCCAGCTGGTGCTCGCATCACAGTCAACCTCGCACCCGCTGATCTGAGGAAAAAGTGACCCGTCTATGATCTCCCGATTGCACTATGAATACTCGGCAAGGATATTGATTTTCGGACAGATATCGTTTGAGAATCGCTCTTTCTCTGAGAACTGGCCCTCGATGGACTCGTGAGACCGATCCAGTGAGCCCTCCCAGCAACCATACTCGCGAGAGAGCTCGGGATGAAGCGGATATTCGTCCCCATGGATAACGCCCTGGAGGCATCCGTGATCCCCGATATCGATGTGATCGGGATCGCAAGCCTCTCCGATGTCGTCGATATCCTCACGGGAGATATGCCCATCCCAGCAGGAGCCGTCAGACCAGAGCCGATCGCGAGTGAGATGCGAGTATATTCTCCTGACTTCTCTGATATCATCGGACAAGAGCATGCGAAGCGGGCTCTCCTCATCGCAGCTGCTGGAGGACACAATATCCTGATGCAGTGACCACCAGGAAGTGGTAAAACCATGCTCGCCAAGGCAATGGCAGGTATACTTCCCGATATGCAACTCGAGGAGCAGATAGAACTATCAAAGATCTACTCCGTAGCAGGACTCCTCACGAGAGATCTCCCACTCATCGTGGATCGACCGTTCCGAGTGATACACCATACGGCGAGTGAGGCATCGATCATCGGTGGTGGTCGAGATGCGAGACCAGGCGAGATATCACTCGCACACAAGGGAGTACTATTCCTTGATGAGTTCCTCGAGTTCAGCAAATCCATACTTGAGACACTTCGCCAACCACTCGAAGATGGCGAGATCACGATCAACCGTGTCAATCAATCCTGTCGATATCCAGCTCGGTTTGCACTCGTAGGTGCGATGAATCCCTGCCCCTGTGGATATATGGGAGATCCGGAGAAGCCATGTATCTGCTCACCGATGGCGATCGACAAATATCGCTCTCGTCTCTCTGGGCCGATTCTAGATCGTGTCGATATATTCATCCAAGTGCCGAGAGTCAAGACGGGTGAGCTCGGGGAAAAACGATCTGGACAGACCAGTCGAGAACTCAAGGATACGGTCATGCGAGCTCGAGAGATGCAATATATCCGGTT
>JAYTJD010000107.1:0-1506 GCA_043731405.1 Candidatus Altimarinota bacterium | reverse complement strand
GAGTATGCGACAAAATACCGTCTGATATATTCTATTTTGATGAGAGGGGAAAGGTAGTGTATTTGAGAAAAAATTAGTTCAATTACTATACTATTTTTTGTGAGTGAGATCATATCTTTGACGACAGTATATGTGTAGCATCATTCGGAGAGATACCACCACCTGATATAAATGCATCAACCATGGCATTGAGCTTAGTCTCATTTTGGTTACTATGGGGCATTCTCCATTGTATTTTATTTTGTCGCTTGAGGCGGGCTAAAAGAGCAATGATCATATTCTTATAGGGTATATCCTGAATACTGTTAGTTGTACCAAAGAATATTGGGGCTACCATTTTGATTCCTGTCTCATAGTTTCCGCTCACGAGATTTGCCTTGATACGGGTTTGAGATAGAAAAAAATATATTCTCTGCTCTGCTATAGGCAGAGTTACTCATTTATCAATCGTATTATCATTTGGAGATAAAAGCCGCTCTATAGCAACATTGAGTTGATGTACTGGGTTCTCTTGTTGAATAAATGGACTTCAATCTATGTTACTAATATTATTCATATCTTTTATTCCAGGTTATCTGTCTTTTGGCGTAGTTGCGAGATCGCTGTTGGATCAGTGAGCGAGCCCCTGCGAGTGACATCTTGCCCTCGAGTGCATCCACTACTTCTCTATATCCGATCGTCGTGAGCCCAGGACAGTGTCAGCTAAATAGACTAGCATTATACTCTACTTCTCATATGAGTCAAGTATCAAACATCTCACTCACTCGCTGATCGATATTCGCATAGAGCGTGGATCGCTCTGTATCGGTATATGGTGTGAGGAATAGGGGTGTGAATCTCGGAGTTTTTTTCCCTGCGGATGCCATCTTGGATATCCCAGTTTGTCCCATCACCTCGAGTCATCGCATCACATAGCGATAGTTGCCGACCTCAAGTGTATGAGCGTATTCTGGATCGATGGACTCAAGCATGTTCCAGAGTGCTTGGTTTCATTTTGCTAATCGGATATCCTCAAGCTCAGACCGATAGTCCCAGTCTGGAGGTGTATCAGGATATCCCATCTCATAGAGGAGTCCATCGATATAGAGCCCAGTGCCGCCGCAGAGGATCGGGATGTTTCATTTTGCCTGTATTGTGCTCATGATCGGGAGTGCCTGTGTCACAAAATCGACCACCGAGAATATCTCACTCGGATCTATGATATCGATCATATGGTGGGGGATTCATCTCATCTCGCTGGGTTTGATCTTGCCAGTTCCGATATCCATATGTCGGTAGATCTGCCGTGAATCTGTCGATATAATCTCACTGCCGATATACTCAGCGACATCGAGGGAGAGTGCAGTCTTGCCACACGCAGTGGGTCAGTAGATGACGATGACTTTTGGGAGTACTGTAGTCGTGGAGACGAATTCGTCGATTTTCTCTTTATAGGTTTGGAGCATTGAGTTTATTTTTGATAGTGGAGATATGCATGTCGATATCCTCGATGAAGGAGAGAGTGAT
>JAYTJD010000106.1:0-3883 GCA_043731405.1 Candidatus Altimarinota bacterium | reverse complement strand
TGAATGTGAGGACAGACTCCTTGGAGTTGAAGGTATTGTAGTCAGTAAATGAGAGGTAACCATTGGTTCCAGTCGTTGCCTGTCCGATCGAGAATACTCCTGTTGTGTTGTTGTATGCGAGTGGGCCTACTGCTGAGAGTGCAGTGAGTCCGATTTTACTACTGATAGATGTATCTTGGGTAGTGTTCGTTCCCTGGAGTTTCTGGAATGCCTGGAGTATAGAGTCAGTAGCTAAGACCGTACCAGCTCCAGCGATGAATCCGTTGAGTGGTGATGCTATGGCTCGAGCATTGGTGAAGTAGAGATTGGTTCCTTCGGTGAGATTGGTTGTAGATTTTGTAGCGAGGCGAGTATCGAAATCGGTATTAGCTCTCGCTGAAGTATAGTAAAGATTGGTTCCTTCTGTGAGATTGGTCGTCGACTTCGCAGCGAGTGCAGTGTCAAAACGAGACTGAGTGTAGTAGAGATTGGTTCCCTCTGTGACGAGTGAAGTCGTATAGTCTCCTGCTGTAGCTATGACCGCCCCAGCTCGTCCGAATACAGATGAAACGAGAGCTGATGGGATAGCCGTATTAGTCACACTCGTGATGCGGCCCTGAGCATCCGTGGTGAATACTGGGATCTGAGTCGTAGATCCGTAGGTACCAGCGGTTCCGACACTCGTGAGGGCAAAGTTGTTGCCAGTTCGAGCTATACCCGTCGATGCAGTGAAGAGATCAGAGATCGTATTACCGACACGAGAGAGTCCGGTGTTGAATGTGAGGACAGATTCTTTTCCATTGAATGTATTCCAATCAGTAGATGAGAGTAGACCAGCAGTCACAGATGCAGTTGATGCGAGAGGGATATTGAGTGTATGAGTTGAGCCTGTTGAGACGAATGCTGGAGCTGTCCCAGCAAATCCATTGGCAAATGTCTGAGTCGTTGCCGTGAGTCCACCGAGTGAGGTAATACCTGCATCATTCACGAGGATGACATCCCCAGTATTATTGACTGAGAGTACTTTGGTACCTGCGGCAATGGCTGTACTTGACGATGTCAAATCGGTGAATCTGAGACCAGAGTTTCCAGTTGTACCATGAGTGATCTCAAGTTTGGCAGATGGGTTAGAGGTACCGATACCGACACTCACACCATTCCCGAGGATGACCGTGTTGGACTGAGAGAGTACAGTATTAGCTCCAACCGCAGTGGCATTTGAGATAGAATTATTCGTATAGGTTGTATTGGATCAGAGAAATGTATTATCGGATCCATCTAGCCAATTTGGCAAGAGAGCATATCCCGCCATAAATCCATCAGCAGTATTATTATTTCCCCTGTTCCTTAGGAGAGCATTGACTCCATTCGCAGTATTATTATTTCCAATAGTATTGAAAGCAAGAGCATACATTCCATTCGCGGTATTATTATTTCCAATAGTATTCTCTCCAAGTGCATTCATTCCATTCGCGGTGTTGTTATCTCATATAGTATTGTCGAAAAGTGCAGAGACTCCATTCGCGGTATTCCTCCGTCAAGTCGTATTGCGGTATAAGGCATAAGCCCCATTCGCACCATTATAATATCCGCTTATATTACTATAGAGAGCATAGGATCCATTCGCGGTATTCTGTCATCCATCAGTGTTACTATAGAGAGCATAGGATCCATTCGCGGTGTTTTCATCTCCCGTGGTGTTGGAAAAGAGAGAATTGAGTCCCACTGCTGAGTTAGAGTCAATATCTCCTGCCCCATAACCGATAAATCTATTTCCTTTTATATTACCAGATACTTCTAGTGCTTGGGTTGGTGTATTAGTACCGATACCGACACTTCCTCCGTTGAACACAAAGTTGAACCCTCCTTGACTGATAGTAGTCGCTGCAGTGAGTGTCCCTCCAAGACGGACATCTGACCCTACGAGAGTGAGTCCATTGGATGCTGTCGTCTGTTCACCATTGACTGCTACAGTAGATGATGCAGTGATGCGTCATTGAGCATCAGTGGTGAATACTGGGATCTGAGTCGCAGATCCATAGCTACCAGCAGTACCGACACTCGTGAGGGCAAAGTTGTTGCCAATACGAGAGAGTCCAGTAGAGGCTGTGAAGAGATCAGAGATAGTTCCAGTGGTACTATTGTAGCTGATACCAGTGGCTGCTGAGAGTGCGAGTCGGGCTCGAGCGTTGGTATAGTAGAGATTGGTCCCCTCAGCTACATCAGTCGTCGACTTCGCAGCGAGTGCAGCATCAAATCGTCCCTGAGTATAGTAGAGGTTTCCATTTTCTGGGATAGCAGATGTATCGAGTGTCGCCCACGTTTTGTCACCACGGTAATACTGTCCTACGGTACCGGTTGGGATGAGATCCTGCTTGCTATCGAATCTGACATAGTCAGTTGGTGAGAGGAGTCCGAGTTGTCCGGCTGTCGCAGTCGGGATCGTCGTGTTGACTACATTGGTCACGCGACCCTGCCCATCGGTCGTAATGACGGGGATCTGAGTCGCAGATCCGTAGATACCAGCCGTACCGACACTCGTGAGAGAGATAATCGTACCAGTTACGTCTACACCATTTGTTCCGATGAAGTTGACATTACCGATCACACCATTGACTGATGCAACTGGGGCTACAGGATTGAGGAGCTCTTGCCAGTCTCCGATATTGGATGGAGTATTGGTCGAGAGGACATATGACTTGCTATCTGAACTCGCGATACAGATATCACCTCGCACTGCAGAGCTACGAGTAGTACAATCAGCAAGTGTAGTCGCAGTCCATACCGCATTCATCGTGATACCAGGGAGATTGACGATCGATACCTTAGCGTTGGCATCGAGTCCTGCGACTCCGTTGGATATATTTTTCTGAGTGTTGAGACTACTTGCAAACCGAGCTGGAGTCCAGTAGAGATTGTTCACACCCTCAGCTACATCGTCAGTCGTACCGATCCATGAGATTGTACCAGAAGTCGCATCGTATGAGAGAGCACCAGTAGCAAAAATAGAGTTGCGAGCACGAGCTGTCGTGAAGTAGAGATTGGCCCCTTCGGTGAGATTGGTCGTTGTTTTGGCTGCGAGAGCTGTATCAAATCGAGCCTGAGTGTAGTAGAGATTGTCGTCCTCAGTAACCTGAGTCGTATTGTAGTCACCAGACTGAGCTGTCACTGATCCTGTTCGTCCAAATACGGCGAGAACTGGGGCTATGCTCGATCGGTCTGTCCATACTGGGAGACCATCGACGATGACGAGGAGCTGTCCTGCAGATCCAGCCGCGAGTGCCGATGCATGATTGGCTCCATCACCGACGAAGAGTGCACCCTGAGTGAGAGGTGTAACAGGAGCGACGGTGAATGATACTGGTCCAGAGAAGTTGGCAGTAGCAAGAGTCGCAGTCCCTGTAGAGGCGATATTCTGAGTCGAGATATTGGTACCGAATATGGTATCTATAGTTGCGGTTGTCGCACGGAAAACGTTCGCCGTGAGATCAGTGACGACACCGACAGCTGAGGTGAGTGAGCTCGATACAAGAGTCGGGATAATCGCAACAGTGGCAACAAGAGAGGCAAATGTACCAGTCCCATTCGTTGTCGTGTTACCAGTAGTGACAAAATTTCCGATCGTTGAGATATTGCCTACCTGAGAGATATCCCCAGCGAGAGACATATTCCCGAATTGTGTAGAGGTACCGATGAGGGTCGTATTCCCTGTAGTATTCACACTTCCTATCTGTACAGAGTTTCCATTTTGAGTTGTATTGCCGGTCTGAGTGGTATTTCCAGTGATGGCAACATTCCCGATAGTAGTCGTGTTTCCATTTTGCGTAGTGGTACCATTGATAGTCGTATTACCAGCTGTGAGTGTCGAGATATTACCAGTTGTGATATTGGCTGTCGTCGTGTT
>JAYTJD010000105.1:0-1516 GCA_043731405.1 Candidatus Altimarinota bacterium | reverse complement strand
GAAAGCCAGCACCAGCACCAGCACCAGCACCAGCACCAGCACCAGCACCAGCACCAGCACCAGCACCAGCACCAGCACCAGCACCAGCACCAGCACTAGCACTAGCACTAGCACTAGGTACTGTCATACAAAAGAATACCGGCAAAGTGCCAGGTATACAAAAAATATCACTCGATGATCTCGCTATGGGAGAAGGGACAATCATGGTGAGCGAAATGAGGAAAAATATTTCTGGAAAGTGGGACTCTGAGGTGATATGAAAAAACTTCACTAATCTCACAGAGTCATGAGGTATCGCTTCTCTGACAAAGATCATGACAGCCTATGTGGTGTATGATATTTGTCGTGAAAAAGGTATCAACCCTCAATCCCACACCATTATGGTACAACCAAAACATGCCTGAAATACTCCATGAAAGTCTCTCAAAAAACCGAGTAAATGGACTATCGAGGAGGCTGTGGATGCACTAGTCATGAAGAGTCAAAATACTATAGCTGAGGCTCTTGCCTCTGGTATCACTCCACGGGATGAGTTCATAACACGGATGAATACTACTGCAAAAAAACTTGGTATGAAAAATACAATTTTTCATACACCATCAGGACTCCCTACACGTTCATCACCGAGAGGAGTACGAACCATAGATAATCACTTCAATACAAGCACAGAAGTGGATCTACAACTTTTAGTCAACCATACTTTCTCAGCCTCATATCCGATATGGTCTCCTACACAGAGTGTGAGTCAAGATTTCTCGGATAGTCAGATAAAATGAAATACATTATGAAGTGCTGATCGAATATTTCTCTCAGCCCTAAAAGCAAAGTACCCTGATTGGAATATTGTTTGAACGAAAACTGGATATACGAAAGACTCTGGAAAGAGTGTGATTACTCTAGTGAAACATAAGAAAACTGGAAAAATATTTAGTATTATAGGGCTTAATATGACCAAAAAATTGGGTAAACCTTGAGATACTGAAAGACGAATTATTAGATTCAGGATCATTTGAAAGCTAGATGACATGCTTCTAGGGAGATAACGATATATTGTAAAAAAATCCATCAGTACTCATTATTGAGTATTTGATGGATTTTGGATCTTTCTGCTGGTGCCCCCGACAAGAATCGAACTTGTGTCTAAGCCTTAGGAGTGCCTTGTTCTTCCACTAAACTACGGGGACGAGTTGAGTCGTGCAGATTATAGAGAAAAGTACGCAAAAGGCAAAATAATCCCTCCATTTCTGGAGGCATTATTTTTACTTCTCAGTTTTCTCCTCACTCTGCGTTGGTATCGGTCGCATCGTTGGAAATAGTACCACATCTCTGAGATTGCCCTGTCCAGTAAATAATGTCACGAGGCGATCGATCCCGAATCCTGAACCCGTCATCGGAGGGAATCCATGTTCCATCGCCCTGAGGAATACCTCATCCACCTCCATCGCCTCTTCATCTCATCCGGCTTTTGCACTAGACTGCACCTCGAAGAGTTGCCGTTGTACGAGTGGATCGATGA
>JAYTJD010000104.1:0-1519 GCA_043731405.1 Candidatus Altimarinota bacterium | reverse complement strand
ATTATCAAGTATAGGGAATGTGATGGTTTTACTCATATCACAAGAAGATGCTATCACTCTTCCTTTTCACTTGAATGGCAATACACACATGAATTTTTTGTTCGGCAAATGTCATCTTGCCATATGTATGGCTGGTGCTATATCACTGTCTCCACTGAATATAATTGCCTTGTCATAATAATTCATGACTGCTCATTCGAATATATAAAGAGCCATATTCACATCAGTTTGTTTCTCTTCGAATGTAGAATATTTGAATCTTTGAGGACTCACAATAGCATCCAATGGATCAAGTACTTTATGTTTAATAGCAGAGAAATTTTTGGTTACCGATGTATAGTTCCCGTTGATAATCCTGATTCAGAGGCTGCTCATCACTCACATGAATGTATTATGCCGTTGTATTTTGAGTGTATCCCATTTTGGTAATGCAGTAAAAAGAAAAATATCAGTAATTTCATCATTCTCAGATAGAAATTTTTCTACAATAGATCTATAATTCATCCATTTATATTTGTTTGGGAGATTGTTCGCTATAGAGTGATAAAAATTGAAACCATCAATATACGCAACTACTCTAGTTTTTTTGGATTCATTCATAAGTGTATTTAGGAAAATGTATTTCTGTTATTCTATGTATTTCCTCCCATTTTGCCAAAACAAAAAATCCCCCACTTTCGTAAGGGGATCTCTCTCGTACTATACTGTTTTGAATACTCGGAATGTACCATCCACTGCCTTGAGATTCAGTGCTTCTTTTTCCTTGAGGAATGTAGCGAGTGCTCCATTGATGAACATCTTACCAGAGTCATCAGAGAACCGCTTGGTGAGCTCGATAGCCTCGTTGATGGAGACTGATGGCGGGATAGCCTCACCAGTCCAGTAGATCATCTCCGTGAGCGATATCATCAATATCAATATATGCATCGTGGGGATCGTCTCGAGATCGAACCGGGGAGCAATGAGCGATATGAGTCCGATGAGAGCTCACTCGTGTTCTATAAGCAGCTTCTCCATACCTTCGAGATAGACCATATCGAGTGAGAGCGAGTGATCTCCAAGGAAATATGCACCATAAAAAATACCCCGATCAAATGGTGAAAGATGAACTCTTGCATAGAGAGTCTGCAAGAGGTATTCACGTGTCTGACGACGGGATATCATAGGAGGAATCGATTAGATAATATGGATGCAACTATGTTAAGGTGAATACATATCACTCTACTCATCGGGTACATTCTCAGTCATAAAAACTGAGACAAAAACAAGAAGCAATTAGGCTCGGATTTTTGTAGGAGTCTTACCACGGCCCGTCTTGATACGGATGACCTGACGACCCTTGTATTGTCCAGTGATAGGAGATGCAAAGTGAGCAAGAGCCATAGCTTCACCCGCAGCATTATACTGGAGAGAGATGCCGTCTTTGAGACGCTTTGCATTGAGCTTGAGCCATGCAGAGTATCGTTTCTTTCCTCGGACTTTTGAGAGTTGTTGTTTTGGAGCGAATGTCATATTATTG
>JAYTJD010000103.1:0-9779 GCA_043731405.1 Candidatus Altimarinota bacterium | reverse complement strand
GTCAAGACGGGTGAGCTCGGGGAAAAACGATCTGGACAGACCAGTCGAGAACTCAAGGATACGGTCATGCGAGCTCGAGAGATGCAATATATCCGGTTTGCTGGCAAGCGACTCCACTCCAATGCTGAGATGAGCAATGTCGAGATCGAGTCACTGGCAAATATCAGCGAAGATGGAATCAAGATCGCCATTTCATCAACAGAGAAACTGAAGCTGTCTACGCGAGTATATTACCGTATACTCCGTGTCGGTCGTACCATCGCGGATATCGATGGATCGCCAACTGTCGAAGTTCGTCATATCCTCGAGGCACTCTCCTATCGTGGTAGCTAATATATGAACACAATTCTCTACATCAATCCCCTCACTCCAGAGATCACCTTCCTGATTTTTGACTGAGACCAGATAGTCACAAAAACCCTCACAAAGAATCTTGACACTGCATCAACATTTCCGAGATTGCTTGTCGCTATTGTCGATGAATATCAGATCGATACGATCTGGTGCGTGACTGGGCCTGGGCCATTTACCCTTATGCGTGTCGTCACGCTGACGATCAATGCGATCTCCTATACGAGACGCCTTAGTATAAAGTCGTGTCATTTTTTTGATCTCATCACAAGTGGGAATCAGGCAATCATCGAGGCCAATCCACGGGAATATCTCATCAGATCTGGTGGTGAAGTCATTAATATAGCGAAGGCACTCTTGCCAGCAGGATCCTATGAAGGGATATTCACAGAGATCGACTCGACAGGAGATACAAAATATATACAATATAGTGAAGACAGAGCGAATATCTATCAAGTATTCTCAGCGAAACCACCAGAAACTCGCATCTCTCCCCTCTACTTTAAGCCACCCCATATCACATGCCCACAACCATAAAAGCTGCATCCCAAATGCGACCCGGTGAGCACATCATCATGATCCTCCACCGACATTGGATTGTTTTTGCATTCAAAATTGGGTATATCCTCGGACTCGTTATCACAACACTCATCATCCTCTATATGATGCCAACGCTCGTTATCATATTTGGAACTGCGATATTCTGGGGAACACTCAGCGTCTTTTGGATGTTTTTTCTCACTTTTATTCTCCTCTCATGGATGAACGACGAGCTCGACCTCTTCATCATCACGGATCAGCGGATCATCGGTATCGAGCAGGTATCGTCACTCTCGAGACGAGTGAGTGAGTGTGGACTCGACCGTGTCCAGGAGGTCAATGCGGAGGTCACGGGTATCCTCCAGACCGTTCTCAGGTACTGACATGTCCATATCCATACGGCGAGTGAGAACTCAGATATGATCGTCAGATTTGCTCCGAATCCAGTAGAAAATGGGAATCGCATCAATACAATAATCAGTGAGTATCGAGCCCATCACAATGTCCCAGCAAAATCGCCCACTATCTAAAAACTTGTCTTTTTCTACTTTTTCATATAATGAGATCGATTCTCATTATTTTTAATTTCACTTCTATGTCTCAAATATTCGATACAATCATCATTGGTGCAGGGTCTGCCTGACTACCAGCTGGCATGTATGCGAGCCGATACAAACTCTCCAACATCATCATCGGTGAACTCCCAGGTGGAGCCCTCGCAACCAGTCACTGTGTGGAGAATTGGCCAGGAGTACTCTCAGAGACTGGCAAAACCATCATGGATGACTTCGCTGAACACGCTATAGTAGCAGGATCGACAATACTCCAAGAACGTGTCGAAACAGTGGCGAAGTATGGCGAATATGAATTCAGTGTTACAACCACTACAGGAAAAGAATACCAAGCTAAAACCATCATCCTCGCTACGGGCAATAAATACAAGAAACTTGGTGTTCCAGGTGAAGTAGAATACATCGGACAAGGAGTATCCTACTGTGCTACTTGTGATGGTAACTTTTTCCAAAATCTAAAGGTAGCAGTAGTCGGTGGAGGGAATACGGCTATCACTGAGGCTCTCTACCTCGCTGAAATCTGCAGTGAGGTACATATACTGATCAGAACTGACAAGATCAGAGCCGAGGATATCTGGGTAGAGAAAGCAAAAAAACATGCCAATATCATCTTCCACTACTTCACAGAAGTTGCGGAGATCCAATGAGGAATAATGGGGATGACGGGGATACTCTGCAAAGATGGATCCACTATTTCTCTTGATGGAATATTCATAGCCGTCGGTAATGAACCATACACGGGTCTCGTAGATCACCTCTCACCACTCAAAGATCCTGAAGGATGCCTTGTAGTCGATAAGAGACAGGAAACTACCGTGAAGGGACTCTATGCGGCAGGGGATGTAACAACGAATAGCAACAAGTTCCGACAGACGATCATGTCAGCTGCTGAGGGCTGTCTTGCTGCGAACTCAGTACATGAGGATATACTTAAAATTAATTAATATGGTTAGTGCAAATATATTACAGAGAGTATACAAAGTAAAATATCAAAATAATTTTTGAGCTTGATTTACAATTCATAGAAACTGAAAAGAATATCTAATAAGTGCAAAGCATATATTTAAAGACTTTGAAAGTGAAAACTGATTTATTGAAATTTTAAATTCTGATAAATGGTATCCAATAACTGTTAAAAAAATAGATTGTATTGAAAGTGTTGATATTATTATATTTGAATGGGAAAGCCCCTTGCTCAGTAATCTAGAAATAGAAATTGGGGAAGAATTCTTTGTTTCACAAGATGCCTATTTTCTTGGGTTTCCATTTTGACTTGAAACAGATTGATTAGCATCAAATAATTGATACCCAATTCCATTCGTAAAAAAATGCACTATATCAGGATTTGATTTAAAAAATCCCAAGACAATTTACTTAGACTGACATAATAATAAATGATTTTCAGGTGGCCCTTTAATTACAATAGAGAAACAGAAAATGAATATTATATGAGTTATTAGCTGATATCTTTGTGATCAAGATGAAGATAAGATTCAAAAGTGAATGAAAGAAAATTCGGGAATCTTTTTCGCACACAAGATTATTCATGCAATTGATGCAATTGACAGGGCTGATTAGAATATAGAATTTATCTATTTTTATCTAAATTAAGCTCGTTAAATACTTCCTTCTTTTCTCCCGATATTTCTTTAGTGCATTCTATATAAGAATTCCCTACTTCTCTCCTGCCAATTTCTTCGCATCTGCTTCTTGTTGCCTCTTGAGCTTGGCGATATCTGTCGATGGTGGCAGATTCTCTGGAGTGATACCACTCTTGACGAGGAATTCTCGGACTCATTGGTTACTTTTGGTATGTTCTTCTGTGATCTTCCCTTCGCCTTGGAGGGATTTTTTCTCTCGGATATTGTGATTCGTCACTTCTGCGGCGAGGTCTTTGGCCTTCAGGAGGATAGTAGGGAGGAAATCAGCCAGAGATCGATCCTCACTCACGCCGAGCTTTTGCTTCATTGACTTAGTTGAGTTTCATCCAAAGAGTACCGCATCACCCTTGCTGCGAATTCGAGCGATCCCCATACCATCGACACCCCGTTCGAATGCGAGTCCAGTGAGTTGCTTCTCCGTCTGTGTCAGTTTTTCCCTGACTTGGATCCGCTCATGATCGAGGAGCTTTTGTTCGATGAGCTCTTGTTTGCGAGTCTGCACCGCGAAATACGCCTGAGCAAATGCGATCTCCTGTTTTCGAGGATCACCATTCTGAGCGATGAGATAGGCAGCATAACGTGTCAGATGGATGTCAAATACCTCTCTTTCCGCTGTCTTGCCAGTAGAGATCATCTTGTTGACGCCAACGAAATGATCGAATTTGCTATTCCCTGCTTTTTTACAGGCTTCCATCGCTTTCTCTATGACGATTTCAAAATTCCTCCAGTCTTTGTACGAAAGGAGTCATTGCAGATCACGAGCACTCCAGTACTCTGATTCATCTGGTGACATATGCTTGATCTCTTCGAACGAGGTGAATAGCTGGGTGATGAGGGTAGTTTCCATAGAGAAGATTTATGTTTGCTCAGTATAGGAAATCGGCGAAAATACTCAACAAAAATCCCTTGCAAATTACATTGGATATATGTTTGTATATTTTGTATTTATTACATACTGCCAGGCCTTCCGTTTGTCATTCTCCGCAGGAGAATCCCTTTTACTTAGCATTATAAGAAAGAAACTCATACAATCGCTTAAGGTGAATTTGAAAGGGATCCTTACAGGATGACAAAAAACCACCAAGAACCTACTTCCCTCGCTTGGACATATATTTCCTGAGTGCCTTCGCGGTATAGCTATGCTCGACCGTGAGGATCTTGTCACGAGGACCTGCGAATACCAGATTCCCTCACTTGTCGCCACCCTCAGATCCGATGTCGATGATGGCATCCGCGTTGGCGATGATGTCGAGATTGTGCTCGATGACGAGTACCGAGTTCCCCTTCTCTACGAGACGATCGAGGATATCGAGGAGCTTCTGCACATCAGAGAAGTGGAGTCCTGTCGTTGGCTCATCGAGGATATAGAGTGTCTGACCTGTCGATCTCTTGGCGAGGTCGAACGCGAGCTTGATACGCTGAGACTCTCCACCCGAGAGCGTCGGTGCGGATTGTCCGAGAGTGATATACCCGAGACCGACATCGATGAGGACATCGAGCACTCGCTTGATCCGTGGGAAGCTGACGAAGAAGGTACTCGCATCCTCGATCGTCATATCGAGTACTTCGGAGATATTTTTTCACTTGAATTGTACCTGAAGGGTCTCGTTGTTGTATCGGGTCCCACTACACGATTCACACTCGACATAAACATCCGGGAGGAAATGCATCTCGATCTTCTTGGTTCCGCTCCCCTCACAGATCTCACAACGACCTCACTTGGTGTTGAACGAGAACCGTCCTGGACCAAATCCTCGCTTCTGAGCATCGAGAGATGCGGCGAATACTTCACGCACATGAGTGAAGAGTCCCGTATAGGTGGCGATATTGGAATGTGGGGTTTTGCCTATAGGAGACTGATCGATGATGATCGTCTTGTCGATATGATTGACTCACTCGATGCGGTCATGGCGACCGATCTGGCGAGCACTCGGATAAAAATGGTTCATCAGGTAGTTCGAGAGGATGTCGATGATGAGAGATGACTTCCCGGATCCAGAGACTCCCGTGACGACTGTCATACACTCGAGAGGGACTCGGACATTGATATTTTTGAGATTGTTCTCGACTGCCCCATATATTTCTATGAATTTTTTTGGCGATTTTGTCACTGGATTACGTCTGATGACATTTTTGCGGAGCGAGAGATAGTCAGCCGTCTGCGTGTCTGATTTGAGGAGATCATCATATTTTCCAGAGAAGAGCACCTCGCCACCATGGACTCAGGCACCCGGCCCGATGTCGATGATATAGTCACTCTCTCGCATAATATCTTCATCATGTTCGACAACGACGACCGTATTGCCGATGTTCGCCAAGCGTTTGAGATTGGCGATCAACATGTCGTTGTCACGTGGATGGAGACCGATCGATGGTTCATCGAGGACATAGATGATCCCCTCGAGCCGAGTCCCTATCTGTGTAGCGAGCCTGATTCTCTGGGACTCACCTCCCGAGAGAGTACCTGCTCGACGAGCGAGGGCCATATACTCGAGTCCAACACCAGAGAGGAACTCGAGTCGTTCGACAATATTCTTGAGTATCGGCTTGGCGATGTGTTCTTCTGATTTGGTGAGAGAGAGTTTTGAGAAAAATATAAGCGAATCTTCGACACTTTTCATCGTCAGTTCGCCAATATTTTTGTCTGAGATTCGGATATTGAGATAGGGTCGCTGGAGCCTATACCCCTCACACGTTCGACAAATTTGTTCCGTGGCGAAATTCGCAATCCGCTTGAAATATGCATCATGAGCACTATCTGCCTCACTATGTCGACGCTCGAGATTGGGGATGAGCCCCTCATATCTTGACTTGTGTACTTTGCCATCCTGATGTTTGCCAAGATAGGCGAGCTCAAACGATCCAGGTACACCATAGAGGATTTTTTGTCGATCTCGAGGCTTCATGAGTGACCAGGAGGTATTGAGTGGGATATCTTCTTTGGTACACACAGCCTCGAGGAGAAGAGTATAGAAGGGGTGCTCTTGCCAAGGGAGGAGAGCTCATTCTGCGATCGTGAGCTCAGACTTGACTATATCAGCCTCGAGAAATGTCGTCGATGCACCGAGTCCATGACAACTCGTACAGGCACCACGATGCGAGTTGAATGAAAAATTCGATATAGAGAGGTTGTCGATCTGATAGTCACAGATCGGGCAACTCGCATGGAGTGAAAAGTGATGATATGTATCTCAGCGAGATATAGAGACTCGCCCTCCTCACTTCTCGAGAGCAATACGGAGGGAGTCGACAAGTCGAGTATCGAAGTTGTCATCGATCTTGCGGATGAGGCGATCGACAACCACATAAACTCTATCATCTTCGTTCACGGTGATATCGAGCGGATCAGCTACCGAGTAGGTAACCTCCCCAATCTGGAATCTGACAAATCCTATATCAGTGACTCTCTTCGCCAGTTGCTCGCCAGTCATCTCATCACTATCGAGCACTAGAGGCATCAGGATATGGAACCGATCACCTTCGCCAAACTTCAACACATAGTCGACAATATGCTTGAGGCTATCTTTTTTGAGTGGGATATCTCCGTGGTTGATACAATATGATGTCCCGATGCTCGTATAGAGCAGTCTGAAGAAATCATATATCTCTGTGATGGTTCCAACAGTCGATCGGGGATTGTTCGACACTGTCTTCTGATGTATGGCGATCGTCGGAGAGAGTCACTTGATCTCACGGACATGGGTCGCCTCAGAGATATCTGAGATGATAGTACGAGCATAGGTCGAGAGTGACTCGAGATACCGACGTTGCCCCTCGGCATAGAGGGTATCGAATGCGAGCGATGACTTACCCGATCCAGATACTCCTGTGATGACGGTGAGGGTATTTTTGGGTATTGATACGGAGATATTTTTGAGATTGTGGGTCTCAGCTCCGATGATCTCGATGGTTTCTGACATAGGGGAAAATGGGTAACGATACAATCGCCCTATTCTACTCAATAGACATGAGAATACAATTATTTTTCAAAATATTACTGATTCGAAGCAATAAAGACTCCATATACTCGCTCCACTCCAGCTCATTTGAGGATTTTGGCACAAGCATTGGCCGTCGATCCTGTCGATATGATGTCGTCGATGAGGACTACGGTTTTTGGGAGGATGACTCCAGATCTCAGAGCAAAGGCATATTCCCTATTTTTGAGACGTTTGACTTTTGTGAGTTTGGATTGTCTGCGAGTCCATGAGGCACGTATTGGTTTTATTTTGACTACTCCAGTTCTCCGAGAGAGACCAGTCGTGAGGAGATCAATATGATCAAATCCTCGTATCATATACCGACTCCAGTGCATAGGGACGATCACGAGTGCGATATCGTCATCAGGCAGTAGTCCATATTTTTCGACAACTCTCGCCAATAGATTGACATATTCTCAGACATGCTGGCGATCTGATCGATACTTGTACGCCTCAATCGTATAGGATATATCCTTGTAGTGAGCCGCTACATACACTCCGTCGAGTGCAGAGTCGGCTATCTCTTGCTTGTAGTGGTTAGTGAGATCTTGTGGGTGGTATATTTCTCTCGTTGTTTCGCCATAGGTCGACATGTCGAAGAATATACTCATGAGAGCATGAGAGATTTTTTGGATCATAGATATTATTTCGAATAGTTGAGTATTTTGTCGATGATCTCTGTAGTATTCGCGGAGAGTCCTTCCTGTTGGAGGATTTTCTCGAGATAGGGCCTCAGTGTATCCTGACTCGATGGATTGAGTTTTGGATATATTCGGAATGCTCCAGCCATCCGAGCCGCTGTGTGCGGATTGATTGTGTCGATATCGAGGATGAACTGCGTCAATAGAGTATAGCCAGATCCATCTTTTTTATGGAAAAATTCGAGATTTCTCGTAAACGCTCCGAAGAGTGCCTTCGCATGATTCGGGAGATTTTTCTGGTAAAACGCCTCATCCTGAGCCTGTCGCACATGCATCGTCACACCCGCATATTGAGAGCTCCCCACTATGGCAAAATATTTCATAATGACGAGCGGATTGCTCTGATAGGTATCGATGAACTCTTGCATATAGGGATGCCTGATACCACCCGAAACATGATCCAGGAGGGAGAGGGCCGAGAGGTGGAGTGTCATCGTCCGAGAGCCCCTATATTGTATCTCTGCAATACGAGTGATCTTCTCTGTATCACTAGAATAGGTCAAAAGCGATAAGAGACTTCCCATAAAGGCACGAGTACCGATCTCATGAGGCGTGATCCCCTCGATAGCTGGCAAGCTCGCACGAAGCGTCTCATAGAGAGCCATGATATCTTGCTCGTATCGAGCGAGGAGGGCAATCATGAGCGTCTTCCTAGCACTCGATAGTATATCGTAGTCGATCGATCCTGAAGAGGCTCCTGCGAGCGTCGAGAGTGATGGTATCTGTACGAGGGGTGACTGGAATAGTCGATCCGTAGAGTCCACGAGCAATGATCCGAATGCTTGGATATATTCATCCGCAATTCACTGTCCAGCTATGATATCTCAGATGATTGATATGGCATACTGTTCGGCTGCCTCATAGCGAGCAAATCCATCTGTCTCATATTGCATGAGAAACACAGGATCCGTCTCGTCTGAGAATACTCGAATTGGGGCCGAGAATCCACGGTTAAGTGATATCTTTGGATGAGAATCAATATGTTGGAAGATGAATGTTTCTTTTGCTTGTGAGATGATGAGTACCCCATCTTGGATCTTGTTTTGTCAGAGTGAATTCTCAAGAGTGAGTGGGAGCTCAGTACCATCAAGACCAAATAGAGCAATACGAAACGGGTAGAAAAATGGTTTTTGCGATTCTCATTTGGTATTTTTCTCGATGATTTGCTCGCACTCCATGGTATAGGTCATTTTTTGGTCATCATAGGTACCCGTGACACGGAGTCCAGGAGTCCGCTCCTGATGGTACCAGGTCTCCTCGAACTGGGTGAGATCGATATTACCTGCGGTTGCCATTGCCCAGACGTAGTCCTGCGTAGTGACAGCCTGTCCGTCAAACGTATCGAAATAGAGATCCATCGCCTTTCGGAACCCTACTGGGCCAAGCAATGTTGCCATCATGCGGATCACCTCAGACCCCTTCTCATAGACGGTTGCGGTATAAAAGTTATTCATCTCTACGTACGATGCGGGCTGTACGGGATGAGCCGTTGGACCCGCATCTTCTGGGAACTGATGCTCCCTGAGATCTCGGATATCCTCGACTCGCATCGTTGATCGTGAGTTCATATCTCCAGAGAAGTCATGATCCCTGAGTACCGTCAGTCCCTCCTTGAGCGTGAGTTGGAACCAGTCACGACAGGTGATACGATTGCCCGTCCAGTTGTGGAAATATTCATGTCCTATGACACTCTCTACTCCGAGAAAGTCTCGATCAGTCGCCGTCTCAATATCTGCGAGTACATAGATTGTGTTGAATATATTGAGACTCTTATTCTCCATGGCTCCCATATTGAAACTATCAACTGCAACAATATGGAACACATCGAGATCATATTCCCGCCCATAGGTATCCTCATCCCATTTCATGGATTTTTTGAGTGATTCCATGGCATGGAGACACTTGGATTCATTGCCATGTTCTGAGAAGATATGGAGATCAACGAGCTTACCTGACATCGTGGTGAATGTATCA
>JAYTJD010000102.1:0-9892 GCA_043731405.1 Candidatus Altimarinota bacterium | reverse complement strand
GCCCCAGGAGTGAGATAGGCCGCAATAGCTACAGCAATAGCCGAGATGAGAAGATTCAAGAGAAAATTCATAAGCAATAGAGGTTATATATTAAACATAATCATGATATCCTATTTACGATAATAACAAATACAAACTCAAGACAAAAAATAAATGCTCCAAAAAAATACTCATTCTTATAAGAATGAGTATTTTTTAGTATATTGCCCTCGCACACCCGATCACATCCTCCAGGAGAACTCGCTTGATTCGCTCTCGATCGGTGATGGAAAATGTCCCAACAAAGTGTACCATTGTTTTTTTCGAGAGTTCATATGATCCCAGTTCGATATTGATATTCCCGAATTTCTGCTCATCGTGATGATAGCGAAATATGCAGTTGATGACCCGACGGATATCTTGCTCTTCATCATTGATGCGGATCTTGATCTCATAGCCTCCGGCGATCACCGAGTCGACAAAAAACGACTTCGGGAGCTCAGCCTCGAAATAGAGCTCAAGGATATCGATCGTCTTTTGCAGCTCGGCCCTATAGTCTCCATTGAATCTGACGGTCGATCTCGCTCATTGTCGTTCTGGTTTTTTCCATTTGAGAGTATTTTCGATCATATTTTATGAGTTATTTGTGATATATGTCCCGAGTATACTCACAAAATACAAATATCGAAATCTTAGTAATGTATAGCATATGGAATGAGCATCTCACGATCATGCGTCTGGTGTGGATGATCGAGACGGATAATGATATGCATACTTTCTCCGAAGCATTTTTTGATAGCTCTGATAAAATGCTCGACATACTGAGCTGAGTGGAGAATGTTTATTACATATTGCTTGTCGATAAGGATAATGGTTTCCTTTTTTTCCTCATCGAGACTGATATTTCGGATATGATCTTCCACAATTTCTCTCGTATCCTTGTCCCGTATTTCCTGCAAAAGAAGCTTGATATTTTTATCCATAAAGAGTAGATTAGGAACTATTTCTTTCAAAAATATTAAAAACACTGGTGACATCATAGGAAAATATTCTCAAATAAAAAGGAAAAAACCGAGACAAATATATCTCAAAAAAGTATCCTTTTTTTATTTTACAGAATCCCAAAAATAGGTAAAATGACTCTCTTATTACTAACTACAATTCACCTTGAATCAAAGAAGCTACTACATCTATATGGGCTATTTTTTCGTAGTTGCTATTGGACTTTGAGTGCTGTTTTTTGTGCAATACTCTGATACCACTGAGAGCATCGTCTGAAGTGAAAGCATCAATCAAATACAAGACAATAAGTCGAATTCAGTTGAGAATATTGTAGCTAATTCAACTGAAAACTCTGTCTGAAGTAGTGATGTTATTTTTACAGGAGCGGAGCAGCGAAATCCAGTTGAGAATATCATCTCTGTATCCACGGGGATGATTGTGCATGATGTTCCATTTACATCACAGGCACCTTTTGGAGCATGGTGAAATATTATATTTCAAGAAGGTTGTGAAGAGGCAGCTACTATCATGGCGATCGCCTGGGCAACAGGCAAGACGGAGATATCACCAGAAGATGCCAACGCACAGATTCTCGCAATTGCTGACTACGAACAAGAAGAGTTCTGAACCCACATGCATGCCTCGATATACGATATATCTACAACGATGACTGAGTATCTCTGATTCTCAGATCACACCATAGTGGAGAATATATCCAAAGCCGAACTTATCCAGTATCTCAGAGACTGACATATTGTCATGGTACCTACCTCGGGTAGAGCTCTCAAAAATAGCTACTACACCCCACCAGGACCACGCAATCATATCATCCTGATCATTGGATATGATCCAGACAAAAGCGAATTCATCACCAATGATTCTGGTACCAAAAATGGTGCCTTGTATCGATACAATGAAGATCTACTATTCTCAGCTATCGGATACTATGCCACCAGTGCTACGGACGCAGGTTCCCCGATTGATACAACCAGAAAATCAGGCATCGTCATCAGCAAGGTAGCTTCGTAATGTACAAAAAAAGAGCTTATGGTAAAGCTCTTTGAAGTATTCGTTGGTATGACGCGAATGATAGATATATGTTGGAGACACCAGTCGGATTTGAACCGACGATTTTAGAGCTTTGCAGGCTCTTGCAATTGACCACTCTGCCATGGTGTCAGAGACACGTGCATTATAGAGAATTGTCACAAAAAGCAAGTTTTTCTATTTGCAAGAAAATGTCTTAGCAAGAGCAATATACGCGTCGGGTGATTTATCGAGAGCGATAGAGAAGTGGATCAAGTACACATTGGTTCCACACACTTTGGCCGTTTGGATGAACTTGAGTCGTGGAGTCGAGGGATTGTACTTGGCCTCGAATACAGATACCCGAGAGCTATCCGTGTCTGAGAATATTATTGGATCGTCCTGCAACTTGGTATATTCGAGGTAGTTTTTGCTGGATTGTACGCTCGAGAGCTCTGCATACCTGCTCGATGTGATGATCCCGTTCAGACTATCTCGCATGATTACGAGATTGTTGGAGAATCCATATCTTGTGTCAAGAGAGACGAGAGCGAGTTCGAGGGTACCGGAGCGAGGCGTAGGGGTGAGTCCCCCAGTATTTGCTATCCAAAGAGCCGGAGTCTGTATAGAGAATCCTGATCCACTATAGATACTCGCGTTGTCCTGTATCTCCACCTGTGTACCAGGGAGAAGTGAGCAGGAGCTGAGGAGCAGGAGTGATGAGATGAGGAGACGAGAGATCATAGAGAAAATAAAACTAGATAATAGCGAGATGAGCGAGGAGTGTGACAATAGCAAATACTACTGCAATACCAAGTCAGATCCATTTGAGCCAATCTTTCGTTGGTACATATATCGCAATAGCGTATTCGCAGAGTGCATAGCCGAACCAAGCAGTTGCGATCACGAGTACCGAGTAGAGATGAAAGGTGCCCATCGAGAAATGATCGAGCGTAATCGGACCATAATAAAATCCACCTACTGTAAATAGGAATGCAAGATAGTAGAGACTCGCGACAAATAGCCAAACACGCTTGGCTACCAGGAGCGAGAGATCATGATATTCTCTGGGGCTCGCTTTCATTTTTTCGAGGATATCCTTGATTTTCGACATATTTTTTGTATACTTTGAGGCAATTATATACAAAAATGTCACTCACACAAGCTCAAATTGCTCATCTCGCGAAGCTCACATCCCTCAGATCACAGGAGTGACTAGAGATATCGAGTGTACTCGACTCCTTCAGCTCGCTCGCAGCGACAGATACATCTCATATATCGAGTATCTCACGCAGTGGCAAGTGATCGCTCGATCTGCGTCCCGATGTCATCATCGATGCGGGTATCGCGAACGATCTCCTCGCTTGCTCAGGACAAAAGAAAGCAGCCCATCAGATCGTTCTCGGGGGGATTATGGTGGGAGAATAATATCTATGCTTTCTTTTTTTTCTCTCACATCTTGGCGTGGTATCGATACTCTGACGATTGATCTCGCGATGCGTACATATATCATGGGGGCGAACTGATCAGGAAAGACACATATTCTCGATGCGATCCATATGCTCTCAGGCTCTCGTCCGCTCTATGGTGATATATCACTCGATGCTGGGACTGAGTTTGAGGGGATTTTTTCAGATGGAGATCTCCGCAAGAGCTACCGTATGGTGCGGGATGATAGTCGTGAATATTTTGCGATACAAGGAACAAAAACTACGAAGCCCAAATATATGACCACTCTCCCTTGGCGGACAGTACATATCTCCCCGTTTGATATGAATTTGCTCTACTTTGCTCCAGCGATGCGGCGTGACTACATCGATCTGATTCTCTCTCGGACATATGCACAGTTCCCAGGAGTAAAAAGAGACTATGATATCGCTATGCGTCAACGGAATGCTATGCTCAAAAGTATCCGAGATGGCCTCTCCAAACGTGAAGATCTCGACTATTGGGACCAGAAATTTGCTGAAATAGCTGAATCATATTGACTGTATCGGGCCCGTTATATGACCTATGTTCGTGAGATGATGCCAGCGTTTCCGACATTTTTTGCGAAATATGCTCCTGAGTTCCACTATGAGAGCAGTGTAGACAATAGTAATCAGTGATCAGATAGTTGAGATCAGTGTGATCAAAAAGCGGATAACGAGATCATTATCGAATACTTGATAGCAAATAGGGAACGAGATATCCTCACAGGACATACACATATCGGTCCGCATCGGGATGATTGGGGATTTCGCCTTATTCAAAAGTGAATACCATCTATCCCCGTCGAATCCTATCTCTCTCGTGGCGAGATGAAGATGCTTTTGCTCGGACTCAAGCTAATCGAGAGACACTTTATCTCTACTACACTTGATCTTCCAGTGATTCTTCTCATCGATGATATCTTCGCCGAACTCGATGAGAAGAACTCTGATATATTCCTGAGTTCTCTTATGCAATATCAGGTTATTTTGACAAGTCAGAAACCGCTCCCAAATCACGAAAAATACCATGATTTCGCTTGCATAAATCTCGGGAATGACTAGAATACATCACAATTATCGTAATTTATCTATTTTGCTATGTCAAAAATCATCTCTCAAATAGCACTTCTTGCTATTTTCTCGAGTATATTTGCTCCGTTTTCTCTCTCAGCTGCAACTGGAGATACTGTGGCTCTCGAGATCACGGCCAATACAACTGGTCGAGTTGGCGAGGCGATGGATATCACAGTGAGGGCCGTGGACAAGGACAAAAAAACCGTAACTGCATACAGAGGTTCTGTCATATTCAATACAGATAATATCTGAGATACAGTGCCAGCTCCTGGCAAGACGGTAGCGTTTACTGCTGATGATAATGGAGAAAAAAAATTCTCCAAAGCTCTCATATTCAAAAAATCTGGAAAACAGAAGATCTATGTATCAGATGTATCTGATGATATCATCGGAGAAGCAACTATATCGGTAGATCCTGCAGCTGTCGCGACACCTACTCTGGATCAGAATGTTGCGATCATAACCCCAGAGAATGATACGAAGATCACTGGTGATATGTTGATGGTGAGTGGCAAGACTCGCAAAAATAGTAAAATTACCCTCATGCTCAACGGGCAAGATGCAGGTACAGTCGTATCTGACGATAGTGGTATATTTACCAAAAACCTCACAGGACTCAATCAGGAGAATAATATTCTAGTAGCCAATCTCATCGATGGTACCAACACTACCATAGCGAGCTCTCCAGAGATACGATTCGGTCGTGTAGTGACTACTGCAAGTATATATGGTGTTGTTATATCGCCTTCTGCTACCGTTGAGTCGAGCTCTCCTATCGAGATCGTCGTCGATGCAACTCCTGATCTTGCTGAGGTTACGGTGTCTCTCGATGGTTCTATTCTCACTGCCTCAGAAGAAACTACTGGCAAGTACACGGTCAAAACCGTAGCTCCTCAAAAATGAGGTACATACAAACTCACGATCACTCAGAAGGATTCTCTCGGGCAATCCAAAACTATCGACTCTCCTACGAGCCTTACCGTCACAGAAAGCCTCACGGCACCTACACCAGCACCAACTACGACACCTACACCAACTTTCAAAAACGTGAAAACCACAACCGAGGGGTCACGAGTCGTATTTGATTTTGCTGTAGACAATGCTCCAAGTGATATGACCAGTTTCAAGATAGCCTATGGTAAAAATGCCGATAGTCTCACGCAAGAAGTCACCACCCTTACGATGGATAAAATACCATCCAAAGTAAACTCAGGGAGCTATACATGGTATATCGACAAAGTTCCTACTGATACCTATACTTTCAAGATATTTGGACGTACTGCATCAGGAACTCTCATATCTGGTCTTGTCTCTGAGCCGATCGTGGCTACAGTAGGCAAGGACTCATGTACTATCGGCAATGTTGCAGGCCTCATGGTCGCCACTGACGCATCCAAGAGTATCATCTCATGGACCACACTTACAGGTGCCACATCATACAATCTCTATAAGGTTTCAGCGGCAGGAGATTATTCAATATTCCAAAATACGAAAGAATCTAACTATACACTCTATCTCTCATCCGGAGCTGTATTGTATGAGAACTTCGTTGTCAAAGCACTCTGTGATGACTCCACTGAGTCAAAAGAGTATTCATCAATGTCTCGTGTACAATCAGGTCCCGGTATGGTCGCGATCATCGTGATTATTTCTGCTATCTTTGGGGCCTTGCTGATGCGAAGACGCTTTATTTAGTCATTTTTGTTTGACAAGAGAGCTGTTTTTTATACAATGCATCCACTTTTCCAGTACGCCACTATTTTAATCTGCTATCTTCCCTATGCCTATCACTAGTTCAGCTAAAAAAGCCCTCAAGGTCAGCGAAAAAAAACGATCTCGTAATCGTCACTTCTCCGCTCTCCTGAAAGAAAGTACCAAAGCATTCGTTGCTCTCTTGGGAGAAGAAAAAAAAGATATGAAAAAGATCAATGAGGCGCTCTCACTCGTCTATTCTCGTATCGATACTCTCGAAAAGAAGAATGTACTCCACAAAAATAATGCCGCTCGAAAGAAAAGTGCCTACGCAAAAGCCCTCAAATCTATAACAGCGTAAATCAACTATGCAAAAAAGAGCATTCACTGCAAAAAAAAATGAGAAACGAATGAATGATACAATCATCGCTCGTGAGCTCATGGTGATCACTGCTACTGGTGAATCACTCGGCAAGATGACTCGTGATGCAGCCCTTACTCTCGCCTGAGAGCAAGATCTGGATCTCGTAGAAATCGGTATGCAGGATGGTATCCCGCTTGCCAAGATCATCGATTATGGCAAGATGGTATTCAAACAACAGAAACAGCAATCACAAAACAAGAGTAATACGAAGAAAACAGAACTCAAGACAATGAAGTTGACCTACAAAATAGGCGATCACGATCTCGATGTCAGACGTAATCAGGCAGAAAAATGGGCAAAAGATGGTAACCCAATTAAGATATTTCTTCAGCTCCGTGGACGAGAAAATCAATATGAGGATCTCGCAACGGCGAAGATCAATGAATTCATCGCATCTATGGAATGATTCTACCGTAAGGATGAGAAATCAAAAATACTCAAACAGGGAAACACATTCAATATCATTCTCTATCCTAAAAAATAAAGTTGATTATGGTAACTCCGTTCTCTTAATTCTACATTCCGCTCACAGATCAAATTCGCTTCACTCATTTTATTCTCTCACTTCATTTGAATTATGAAACTCAAGACCCACTCAGGAGCCAAAAAACGTGTCAAAATCACTGGAACTGGCAAATATATCGTTGCAAAAACTGCAAAACGACATCTTCTAAAAGATAAGAGTAGCAAAGCAAAGGGCCGTGACGCATATGGACATGTACTACATGCTACGAATCAACTCGAGGCCCGGCTTTCTCTCCCATATGGTAGATAATCTCTCAGTATCAATCTCAATATCCTAATCTCTCTCCTATGACTCGTGTAAAACGTGGTGTGATGACACACAAAAGACATAAAAATATCCTTGCTCTCGCTAAGGGGTTTCGCCGTATGAACGGTAATGTCTACTCTCGTGCAAAGAATGCCATCATGAAGGCAGGATCCAATGCATATATCTCTCGCAAGCTCAAGAAGAGACAGTTCCGCCAACTCTGGACAGTTCGTCTCAACAACGCGGCTCGTCTCAATGGTATGAACTACTCGACTCTCATACATTCTATGTATACTCGTCGTGTGGCTCTCAATCGCAAGGTACTCTCGAATATGGCTATCAGTCATCCAGAGGTCTTCGCCAAGGTTGTCGAGTTCGTCAAATAATATGATACTCAAAAAAATCTCTCCCGAGTACTCGGGAGAGATTTTTACTATTATCTGAGTGTTCCTTCAACGAAAATTTTACCAGTTTTACAACTAATAACCTGTAGAGTGCGTTCACTGATTCTCTTTATTCATTGGAGTTGATTGGTATATTTACATGCTCCAAATGCTGGTTCATATACCTCACTGATGGCATGCCATCGAAGATTTGATTGTATACGAGCTGTTCTCATGCCATCCGGATCAGAATATTGTTGAGATAATGCTAAAATACTAGCTACTATATATTTGCTGATTTCTTTGAAACTATAAGACTGTGGATGTAGAATTAATTCTATTTCGGGACTATAGTGATGTGAATTTTGAAATTTCATTTATATATTTTATATACTATATAGTTTTAGTCAAACTTTTTTTCATTTTTCTTTGGTATTTCACCAGATCTCTCATACAATCTCTCTACTATGAATACCATCAATCAGCTCCTCGCACTCGATCTCTCACTCTTCGAGTGAGCCCGCACTCTCGTGTCTCCAGAATATGCTCGACTCGTCCAGATCGCTGGGGAGCTCGTTGTGATCTACGGTGCAATGTTCCTCTTGGTTCTCTGGCTCTATGGTATCTATAGACGAGATGATCAGTACAAGCGACTTGCTCTTGCTATCTTTGTGACTATTGTATCCGTATTCGTCCTATATGCGATCATCAATCTCGGTGTCCCGAAGTGGAGACCATGAGCTACAGAGATAGCTGGGGCGATCGCACCACTCATTCCACATCCGATCGATAACTCATTCCCATCTGGACATGCACTCTTCACGGGAGCACTCCTGATGAGTCTCTATTGGTATTATCGTCAGAATTGGCTGATTCTCTTGACTATTTTATTCTGACTCATTACTCTCACGGCTCGTGTGGTGGGTGGAGTGCACTATCCTGGAGATATCATCGCAGGTCTCATATTCGGTGCTCTCGGTGCCTACCTGCTTCGTCCAGTGGTAGATCGTATCGTGCTCGTGATCTCGCCGATTGTGATCCGTATAGCGAGCTGGATACGACTCTAGTGTCCCTACAATATCAAAAAACTCCTGAACTTCAGGAGTTTTTTGATCTCTATGCATGAGCTATTGATTCTTCGGGATTTTGTAGTACCCAAGGAGATACTCAGCAATCTCTGAGAAGAGTGCTGATGAGGTAGTCTCCGAGTAGATACCCGTACGAGGACGCTCGATAGATACCATGAGGACGAACCGAGGATTGTACGCTGGTGCATATCCACCGTACGATGTGATTGTATGTCCGATATCTTGTTTGAAGTATATATTCTCATAGGTACCTCGATATGGTATCTGAGAGGTTCCCGTCTTGCCCGCTATGGAGTATCCAGGCACTCATCCGCGTTTCGCAAAACCATACTTCACACTGTCGACGAGCATCGCTGTGATCGTCTTTGAAGTTTCTTCTTTGATCACACGCCTCAGAGGAGTAGGTACCGTATCGATACTCTTGCCACTCGGATAGGCTATCCGCTCGACGATATACGGCTGCATATAGACTCCGCCATTGGCGAGGACTGAGTAGGCAGCTGCCATCTGGAGGAGGGTCGCATTGATACCCTGTCCGAACGACATCGTGAAAAACTGGATCCGAGACCACTTCTCATAGTTGCTGATCTGTGAGAATACCTCCCCATCGATAGTCATATTCGTCTTTTGACCGAATCCAAACTCACTCACATACCTCGAAAAGAGAGACCGTCCGATCTTCTCGATAATGTTGATCATACCTACGTTGCATGACCAGTTCATCGCATTGGAGTAGGTATTGTTCCCGAGGCACTGACTCGCAATATTGGATATCCGTTGCTTGACACTACCACCGAGATCGAGCTCTACATATCCACGATCATAGTAGCGATCACTCGGACGTATCTCACCAGTATCGAGTCCGATAGCGACAGTGATCGCCTTGAATACTGAACCCGGCTCATAGAGAGATCCTACGATATCATTTTTGTAGTTGCCGACTCCGAATCCGTTTTTGAACTTGTATTTTGTCATCGAGA
>JAYTJD010000101.1:0-3951 GCA_043731405.1 Candidatus Altimarinota bacterium | reverse complement strand
TCTGAATTTAGATATAATTGTCGTATAAACAACAAAGATATCTATAAAGAAATACTCAAATTACTCCGAAAAACTAACCGATAACTGGGGAAGACCCTAGATTATTGCGATAAAGCTTGAAATTGTAGATGAATCGAATAAATCTTTATAGTCCTCCGCCGTATTTCCCAACGCTAGTCCCCATTCGCATTCTTTTTTGACATTTCCCCTCTTTTCGATATTCTTCTCTCACATTTTTCGTATGCGTTACTAGAGAAGCGTCTTTCATATTATGGAACACGACATTTTTGTAGTAAAAGAGTAGAGTTATGACCTACCCTACATACATAACCCCACCATTCATGACGACACCCAAGGACGATATCCAAGACGACTACTACGCGAACATCTCTCAGACCGAGAGTACTACAGGGGACAAAAAAGTCCTCAAAATCAAGCCAAAAGTAGTGGTAAAAAAACCAACTGATCAGGTATCAGAACCAGTAGAGGAGACTGTATCCAAACCAAAAATCATCGCTCGAAAAATCGAAAAAACTGAAACTGTAGAAGTTGCAGATAATTCACCTGTCTCGACTGATACAGAGAGGCCAACTGCTCGACTCGTATCACGAGAGCATGCCGGAGAGGGACTCATGCGATCGATGATGAAGACTCAGGCAGCTACCAACTCGCCACTCGCTCGTGAACAAGACACGACGAAGAAGCCACTTATCTCATTCCAGAAGGTGTCTACAGGATTCCGTCCGCTCGAGAATCGTCCCGTGATGCAGCTCCCACCCGAGGAGCGTCGTGGAGCTCGTCCACCTCGTCCTGCAGGTTCTTCGCCTCGTCCATTTCCGTCACCGTCTGGTTCCACGGCTCCAGCCGCTACGGGTCCAGCACGACTCAGAGACTCATCCAAGCCGATGTTCCAGCGTGATATCGGATTCTCGACACCATCTCGTGATGGTACTGCGAAAAAGTGAGGTAAGGGAGGGGCTCGTGACTATGACGCGAACAAAAAGAAATCACTCAAAAGTGTCGGATGAGATGCAGATGATGGATCGTTTCGCCGAGGACACAAGCAATCCAAAAAGCAACAAAAAGCTCTCGAAGATGTGAAACAGATTCTCGTGGACCGTACGGGTCAGGAGGTATTTGTCGGAGATATGATCTCGGTCAAGGAGTTCTCAGACAAGCTCGGAGTATCTGTAGTCAAGGTGATCGGAGAGCTTATGAAAAACGGAGTCCTCGTCACACTCAATGCACCGATCGACTTTGATACCTGTTTCCTCATCGGCCAAGCCTTTGATATCAAGGTCACCCGAGAGATCTCTGAGAATGCATCAGTCTCTGATCTCATGGATGGTAATATTGCAGATCTCATCCGAGAAGATGATACCACGCATTGGATCACTCGCTCACCGATCATCTCGGTGATGGGACATGTCGACCACGGTAAGACGTCGATCCTCGACTATATCCGCAAGTCGACGATAGCATCAGGAGAGGCAGGAGGAATCACACAAAAGATCGGGGCCTATCAGGTCACCAAGGACGACAAGCGGATCACGTTCCTCGATACTCCTGGACATGAGGCGTTCACCATCATGCGTGCTCGTGGAGCCAAGCTCACGGATATAGCGGTCATCGTCATTGCCGCAGACGAGGGGATGAAGCCACAGTCTATCGAGTCGATCAATCACGCCAAGGAGGCAGGAGTCCCGATCATCGTCGCACTCAACAAGATGGACAAGCCAGGAGCCAATATCGATATGATCAAGGGGCAACTTGCTGAGCAAGGACTCCAGCCAGAGGATTGGGGTGGTACTACAGTAGTTGTACCAGTCTCAGCTCATACGGGTTTTGGTATGGACACACTCCTCGAGATGATCCTCCTCCAGGCAGAGATGCTCGAGTTGAGGGCCAATCCAGATCGTGGAGCGGTGGCGACGGTCATCGAGGCTCATATGGATGCGAAGCTCGGATCGGTCGCAACTATATTGATCAATACAGGTACCATCCACAAGACAGACAATATTGTCTGTGCGGGAGTGTCGGGTCGTGTGAGAACACTGAAGGACTACAAGGCTCGAAATATTGATTCAGCAGGTCCAGGGACCCCAGTCCAGATAACAGGTCTCTCGGGCGTGGTGGAGGGTGGAGATATTCTTCAGGTCGTCTCATCTCCTGAGATCGCGACAACTCGGGCCAAGGAATACTCTATCGCCAAGAATAAAAAATCCATCCATGCATTCGAGTGAGCATCACTCGCGATGCTCATGGGACGACTCAAGTCTGGAGCCCTCAAGCAACTCAAGATCGTACTCAAGACAGATACCGGTGGATCACTCGAGGCACTCAAAGCGTCACTCGCGAAGCTCTCGACTCCAGAGACTCAGGTCACATTTATCCATGCGGCACTCGGTGACGTCAATCAGTCGGATGTGATGATGGCGGGTACTTCTCAGGCACTCCTGATCGCGTACAATGTCGGAATACTCCCAGCGGCGAAGTCGGCACTCTCTCAGTCTCAGATCGAGTTCATCGACAAGAAGGTCATCTACCACGTTCTCGAAAAAGTCGAATCTATCATCACGGGTATGATCGATATCCGATATGAGGAGGCTGAGCTCGGATCGGCTACTGCCAAGGCAATATTTTATACTGGCAAAAACAAGTCTATGATGATCGTCGGTCTCGGTGTTGATACAGGTCGTATTGAGCCAAGATCCAAGGTTCGAGTCATCCGAGCAGGTTCCAAGGTGGGGTCAGGAGAAGTTGCCAATCTCAAAAAGGGGCCACTCGATGTTATCGAGGCAGAGGAGGGAGATGAGTGTGGTATCAACTTCAAGGGAGATGTCACAATCGAGATCGGAGATACACTCGAGTTCTACAAAATGGTACAGAGAAAGTAGTTTATTCTGTGTCCCGCAATATTTTTCATTTATGCAAAAATCACAAGCTAAATTTTTAGCATTGATCATTCTATCTTCACTGAGTTCTTGTAGTATCACACCTTCAAACAATACTCCGATTACTTCCCAGACCAATACGGGTACACTTTATGTCACAGGTGTTCCAATGACTATTGCCACTGGTGGAGTTCAAGTTAATAATAACACCCTTCACTCTGATATTATTTTTCAAAAAGAACTTGCTCCAGGAATTGAAGTGAGACAAACGGAGAAAAAAACATCACTTTTTTATAAAAATAAAGTAATCGATTCTCGAGACAATACATTACATTGATTAGAATACGAAGGATTACTACCACTTACATTTTCATGATCTGTGGAATCCTTTTCTGAAGCAGAAAAATTAAAATGGGCTCAATTATTCGGCGAGACATACTATAAGCTCTCCAATATAGAAAAGCTTCCAAAGGATGTATATCATATCCATCATTGGCTATGGGAATGAACAACGGATTCATGGCTTATTGATACAACACTTTCTACTCCTATTCATTTGGATCATACTCAAGCTGATTTGATTAAGGTAGAAAGAGGAATTTCTGGATTATTTGTTATGTATAGCAATGGTTGATATGGATGAATACAACATGGTTTTATATTCTATAAGTCCGATGGTACGCAACAATATATTCCTCTGAAAAATCCGGGTAAAGCAGACTCGGGTTCTCTACTCCAAGATATAGTGTACCAATATCATTCATTTGAGCTACTGCCCAATAAACAAGTACGAGTTTGGTATACAGACGATGGAACACAAGAAAAATCAAATTGGAAGAGTTACACGATTTCTTTATTGTAGAACAATAGGAATATTTGAGTTCACATTTTGTGCTCTCTGTCCTTTATTTTCTAGACAGCTTATCCAAGTTGTAAACGAAGCCTAGATGACAAAAATGATTTCCTCAAAAATAGATTTGCATTCTTTCCTCTTTTATATATACTCTCGCCAGCTATTTTATAGAAGCCCTTCCAAATCATGTCAAAAGACGATAAA
>JAYTJD010000100.1:0-9917 GCA_043731405.1 Candidatus Altimarinota bacterium | reverse complement strand
CGGCACGGCAGTTTTCAAGACTGCTGCAATCAACCACTCTGCCATCCCTCCGTAGAGATGTGAGGGGAGTATATAGAGGAGTCTCTATTTGTCAAAATTATTTTCGAAAAATATTTGAAATACCTCGAACTTCATCGTCAAAGTATATTTTTCTTGCTCACTTACATCTCAGTAAGCTCGCTTCGAAAAAATATATTTTTCCTTGAATTTCTTGTTTTTGAGATATTTTTAGATCAATTGATCACGGATCTCTGCCCGTCTATCTCTATCATGGAACTTGAGCATCTGATCTGAGATGATCACTCATTCGGGTTTTCAGAGTTTCTCGTAGGTACGGAGAGTACGAGGGAAGAGGAAGTAGCGGATGAGAGTATTGACAGATCGACAGGATTCTCAAAACTGTCAAAATAAAGAAGCAAATTTGGTGCTATCATTGATCAAGTATACTTGATTCTTTGACTTTTGCTCCTCATCTACACTCACCCAACTATTCGCCAAGAGGAATTTGTTATATGTTTCATTTTTATCAAAAATCGGCCTCATATAGTAGATCCAGTAGTAGAGGTAGATATCATTCTCTATGGCTATATGTGATAGGTCCATCGTCTCGGTCGTGATGAAGAATGAGAGACATAGATTGCCTGCGATATCCCTATCCCGTCTCCAGACTCCGTGTGTCCAGAGTATCAGAGTAGCCAAAAACCTGACGAACCAGATCATTCAGGGCTTTGTCACAATAAAGAGATCTATATCTGACTCAGGATACGTCGCATACATCGAGAGAGAATTGACGATCGCAATCATCTCGACTCCTGGGATATTTGCGAGTTTGGAGATATATTTTTGTCCCCGCTGTATGAGGGCCACTTCATGCTCATTGGGTTCTATTTTGACTCACATCATCGAGTCGAATGCTTTTTTATATGCTCTCATATGGCTATTTGGCGAGTTGTCGGATGGCCTCGATGGTACGGATTTCGATAGTTCCATTTTTGTCGATATCTGCCACAGTCGTCTCGACCCGAGTCTTGTCATAGCCCATCGATACAAGGGATGATATGAGGAGGACATCGCTCTGATTCTGGATTTTGCCCGCTGGAGTAGTTGATTTTTTCGAGAAGTCGATCGATCCCTTGAGGTCGACGATGATTTTCTGGGCTGTTTTCTTCCCTATACCTGGTACACTCGAGAGGAGCTTGTCATCCTCCATCTGGATCGCCAGTATGAGCGTCTCCTCACCGAGTCCAAGGAGTGCGAGTGCCGTCTTGCCACCGATACCATTGACCTTGTTGAGACTACGGAATAGACTCCGCTCATCCACACTGACAAAACCGAATAACATCTCACTCACGTCCGTGATATGGTGGTGGATCCATAGGCTGATTTTCTCTTTTTGATTGAGTCCTGAGAGTACCGATGGCGATACGAGGATATCAAAACCGAGCCCAGTGCCCGTGACTCGTACCGTCAGCGTGATCGCGTCGATCGCCAGGATGTCTCACTCAATATATCAGAACATAGCTTGCATTATAGGAAAAATCCATACGATTACAATATGAAAAAAGCTGAAATCATCGATATATTCATCACGGTCATCGACAACTATGGCGATATGGGATTTGCTTGTGAGTTCATCTCGGCAATCGAGCGAGAATATGGCGAACAATACGAGTGTGTCGTATGGACGGATGACGCAATGGCGATGAGAGAATTTGTGTCGAGATCTGGGCTTGGCGAAGTTGCAATTGGCGATATTGCAGAGTTCTGAATATTGCGAAAATCTGTAATAGGTATATCGATACTGCATGCACCTATACCTGATATGGATTTTTTTGCTCCACGTGCATTGATACTGCGTATTGACTACCTCTCACTCGATACGAGCTGGATATCACAAAATGGAACCGAGCATATCACATCGACACGAGATCGACAGATTATCGAGCTGATTCCCTCTGTACTGGAGGGTGGGGCTGGACTGATTGCTCCAGTGTCTCTATCATCACGAATGCAACAAAGTGAAGCGGATTGAAGTAAGGTGATGAAAGTGCCTGGGCATGGATTGCTTCACTCCAAGGGTATTTCCAATGCTTCGCAAAGGGACACGACCTCGCAATGACCAGTACAGCAAAAACATATCACCATATTCACCTATCCATCGACAATAGATCGTATTGATTGGGACTCTTTTCCGAGTGATCTCATAGTATATGTATATTCTTCTTCTGACACTCTCACATTCCAACACCCTCACATCCGAGTTTTTCATTTTCTCCCGACTCATGAGTACTACACGCTCTTGGATACGAGTGAATTCGCCATCATCCGCTGAGAGGTGAGCTGGGCACATATGATCCAGGGATCGGTACCATTTCTCTGGGATATGTATCAGGGGATAGGAGGATGGCCGAGTGAGCAGAGCGAGCAGTTCCTCGAATTCATCTGAGCATCTCCAGATTATCGTTGGGTACACAAGATACTTAGTGGACAAAAACAATGAAAAATAACGTATACGGATATACTATGAGCCCTCTCTCATACTCGATTTGTACCACGGCGTACACATAATCTGATCCACACTGTGAAAAAACATATTGACAGATTCCAGAATTCCATATAATCACTCGGCGTCAGGAAAATACCATATATCGCGGAGTAGAGCAGTCTAACTCGCAATAGGGGCTCATTATACCATTTTTGTATCGCGGAGTAGAGCAGTGGTAGCTCGCAAGGCTCATAACCTTGAGGTCGTATGTTCGATTCATACCTCCGCAACCATAATTATATCTGATATTCGCCAATGTAGCTCAGCTGGTTAGAGCACGGCACTCATAACGCCGAGGTCGGTGGTTCGAGCCCACTCATTGGCACCATAAACGCAATATAGTGCGGAGTAGACAGTCTAACTCGCAATAGGGGCTCATAACCTTGAGGTCGTATGTTCGATTCATACCTCCGCAACCATAGGACATCCAAAAAAATCCATCCAAAAGATGGGTTTTTTATTTGTATTTTTCCGTATTTTCTGCTAGAATGCAAGGGAAAGTAACTGTTATCATACTATGACACCATCAAATGTTCCTTCTGATTCACAAGAAGGTAAAAATACAGCAAAAGAAATCAAAAAATATAATATCCATGGGCTCCTGAAAGATGGTATTGCGAGAAAATTCTGAGACCCAATGCGAGGATCGGATTTTGATCAATATAAAAAAAATAAAGATGCTAATCATGATGCTATCAGGCTCAATATGCGAGATATACGCAATGAGAATAGAGAAGACTGGGGTGAGATCACAGATACAATGATAGATACAGAGGCTCAAGATGATCAGATCTCCGAGATGGTCATCAATATGAGCAAGAATCTAGTACTCAGAAGAAAAAGAGTATTCGATCGAACTGTTGAGCTCTTCCCAACTATCAAGGCTCAACGGAGTGACTGGCGAAATATCCTCGATGTCGCCATCAGTAGTTACAGTGAAGATGAACTCCAGAACCTGATCCATCGTAGTGCGTCACTTCGCAAGATGACGTATGATATCTTCCCATGACTCCGAGGGATCAATACGACAGAGAAAAAAGATTTTGATAAAATATTCAGTGACAAAAACACTTACTTTGATGTTAATTCTAAGCCAAGACTCGAACGTATTCATAGGGACTATTTTCGGCATGATACTATCCCTGATCGGAGTGATATCGATTTCCTACTCTGAGTATACAAAAATGCACCCGATAAAAGAAAAAAAGAACTCCTCGTTGCATTTGGTGTGAGCATGACATTCGAACATGCTACAGAACTTTGACTGATTAATACGGATTTCCTAGAGACACTTGCTGAAAGAGAATTTGCAGGTGCCTATGATCGATTGACTCCAGAACAAAAGAAGAGCTTCGTCAGATGACTCGCATATAACACAAGCCACTCCTTATCCGCAACTGATATGCAGGATTCCGCTATATGAAGTATATTCTCGAATGAACAGAAACGTAGTATCCTCGCTCAAGAAGTATCCCGATCTGTCGCACTGGATATGCCAGAAAAAGAACAATGAGAAGAGGATACTATTCTCAAAAAAATACGTGATAGAAAGAAGAAAGAGTCAGAGTCTGCGAATAGAGAAGAACAAGACCACGATATATATGATGAATTCATACAAGAACTTGATTCACTAAAAAAATGAGATTGAGTGACGCCAAATCCTATAGAAAATAGAGAGTTACTCAAACAAAAAGATGCTGTACTGCAATTCCAACATCAAAATGGAAGTACTCAATATATCCGTATCACTCGTGTTCGGGGTGATGATAATAATCCACTTGAAATCGATAATGGTATGGGATATGGTATCGAATTTGAGACACTCAATGTGACTGATCGAAAACTCTGAACACCAACAAGGGCCACAGTTTCATATGCGTTATTCCAAAAATTCTTATCTGGACATGACCATCTCAAAGCCTTGAGTGCTGCCACATTCGAAACCCTGCTGACCAAAGATATGACTGAAGTTGGTGAATGAAAGGATAAAATATACGATGCTCGAACTATTGAGCTAGAGGCTGTCACAGCCTCCAATATAGCGAGCAAACTGGATATTATAGATTGAGAATGATCACGATATGGATTTGAGGCTGGAACGGCATTCATGGCTCCACTCCAAGATTCGGAAACGGGAAAAAACGATCCTCAAGGTGGAATATGGACGGTCAAGAAAATCCATGGCAATATGGTAGATATTGCAGATCCTTGGGGTAATATTTCAGAGAAAGATATTCCAATCGATAGCTTGTATCAACTCCTCAAAGAGAATACTCTATTCAAACGAATTGCGAAGATCTCGGATGACGCTCAGATGAGCGAAGAACTCAAGCTGTTTGGCGTAGATGCAATCAAAGATGGTGATATGTACATCAAGCAAAAAGATGATCATGGACATGATAGTGAGAAAAAAGTCACTTGCTTCCAGAGTGAGAAGTGATGACATATTCGCATGGAATATATGAAAGATGGGGTTGTCAGATTCTGAGAGTATGACTCTGACACAGAGATATCAAAAGTGAAAGAATATGCAAAGAAGAATGGACTCGATAAGAAAGTAAAAGGACTCTATACCTGGAGATCGATGAGCTATCCGGCCTTCCTCAAATATCTAGAAAAAGACAAGTACAAAGCCTCAACAAAAGATAAAATCATAGTCGAACCTGCTGCCCATGACCTCCATGGCGACGAACATGGTCATCATCCTCATGTGCATGGGAGCTTGATGAGTCGGATATTCCAGATGCAGAATCCTGCGAGTATCTGGAAAGGATTCGAGATGATAATGCATGGTATCGAACATACTCTAGAAAAATGAGCCAAGCTCGATGCTGCCAAATTTGCTCTCAAAACTGCCAAATTCCTCCATCTCCCCGATAGTGTGGAGGCTCAGATATATGCCGATGTCGTATCTGGTAGTAAGGAAATCGTCGAAAAATATGAGAAGAAGATATTCGACCTCCCGGGTCCTCGTGGTCGGCTCAAGTGTCTCCATATCATAGAGAATCATGACTCTCGACCAGAAGAAATCATGTCTGCAATGAACTACATGCTCAAGAGCTATGGACATCTCTATGCTGAGGATATCAGACACAAACAATCTATAGTATACAGCAAAGAACAATGTATCGCGGCACCAAAAGGTACATTTATGTTTTTTGATGCATTTGTCTCATCAGCAGGACTCGGGAATCTGAGTCACTGGAGAAAAGAAGCCTATGAAAAAGCAATCGGTGAAATGGGAAGCGAAGAGGATCATGAGTGAGAACCTACTGAGGAACAACTGATACATGGACTATTCAAAATGATAGATGGTAAGTGGGATGAGTTTCCATATGCTGCAAGTGTCGTCAAGGCTGTCGGCGGGCCAGGTGGATTCGAGAAAAACTGGAAAATGGAAGGATATGAAAATGCAAAAAAGAAATGAAATGATCAAACAAAGATGGTCAGTGCTCAGGGACGTCTCAATAAAGCTGTTGGCTACCTCAATACACATGAAATATATAAGTGAGTTGGGGCAATGGAAGCGGTAGTAGATAAAGTAAAAGTTCCAAAATTTCAGGCTTTTCCTTTTATATGGGCTGTCGGATGATTCTCACGCTATGCATCTCATGCGGCACTCCAGGATATCAAGTGATTTGCTGAGAAGGGATACTCATTCCATGCATATGCTTTCATGCGAACACCCGAGGATAATATGGCGTATAAGAAGGTGGTCCGACTTGCTCTAGAATCCAAGGGTGGAGAGGAACTAGTGAACAAATTCGATGCAATATGCAAACGACTAGAGTTCAATCCTGATAATGCAAAATATACCAAAAATGCTGCATCAGATATGATGCAGTTCTGGCAAACACATTGTGACGGGGATGATGGCCTACATGATAAACTCCAATGACACAATGGTTGGCTCATCAAGAAGGCTCGTGATGGTAATACTGATGCCAAACAGTATATGAAAGTCATTCTCAGTAAGCATGAGATGCAACTCGATAGTCCGACCATCGGATGAGATAGAGCTACAGACTACTACAATGAGTGGTGATACCGGATGAATCGTATCATGGCCACCGATGAAGAGACTGGACTACTCTCAATGAGAAGAACACTCAATAAAATCAAATTACAAGGTACAAAATCCGGAGATCGAGAAATGTCAGATGATGACTATAAAAAACTCTGGGGTGGCGTGAGTGAACAAATGACAAGTATCAGAGATCCAAAATTCTTTGATAATGATATAGATCTCCAGAAAGAACAATTCCGTGTCTATCGCAAAGAAATAATAGATTTTTATGTAACTAAGCTCAACGCCCGAACTCAACAACTCGATACAAAGTCTATAGAACAACTTCTCTCATTGCCGAGCAAATATTGGTGAGATATAAAAGCCATGGGAATAGACCCTCATTCTATTTTTGATCAGGTTCTTGAGAAGAATGGCTTCGAAGATGATTATAATAGATGGAAGGATGGTAGAGTATATTCGGAGTGAAGATCTACTGCTTCTGCAAATGTCCTTGATCTTGCAGGTCTCGTGCAGGGTAGGACTGCCCAAGCAACTCGATCTGTATGAGGGGAGGGTAGTACTCTCCGTAGAGATCGGACAGTCAATAGGCTACCCACAGATGACGATGCAGATATGCCAGGTGGGGCTGCTGATCTCGGAGAAAATAACTAGACCTCCACCCCTCTCACATGCCACACCCTATGTCCTCATATGGTGTTCGGCATGATACCAACAAAATCGATCCTGACTTGGTCTAGATCGATTTTGTTTTTGTGACTATAGAGCATGATCGTGCGTTTCATTGCTCTGCGTTTTGCCATGGAGAATGTGTCGAGTGGATGCCCATATGCCTCGTCTTTGCGGTATTTGACTTCGACGAATATCGTCACTCCTCCCTCTCGCATGACGATATCGAGCTCTCCTCACTTGATCTGGTAGTTGCGATCGATGATCTGGTATCATTTTGACTCGAGATATCTCACAGCGATATCCTCTCATAGATCTCAGATGGAGCGATTGGATGGCATATTATTCGAATGATTCTACTTTTTTTATCAAGAATTCTCTCACTTGTTCTCAGAGATCCTCTCGGTCGAGTGCGTAGTCGATCGTCGCCTTGAGAAATCAGAACTTGTCACCCGTGTCGTAGCGATCACCCTCCATCTCGAGTCCATAGATCCGTCCTCCATCCTCGACCATCCGAGCAAAAGCATCAGCCAGACGGATCTCCCCATCTTTCGATGCTGCTTGCCCATCCTGTTCGAGATACTCGAAGACCTCAGGAGTGATGATATATTTCCCGATGACACCGAGGCGAGAGGTGGTTTCTGTATGTTTTGGTTTCTCGAGGAATTTTGCTACCGTATGTAGTTTTCATTCACTTGATGCTGGCTCGATGATACCATATGAGCCTACTCGTTTATCAGTGACTCGCTCGAGTGCGATGATCGGCGATCCATATTGTTCGAATGCTGTCACGAGTTGCTCGGCTCATCCTACTTCTCACTTGATCAGATCATCACCGAAGAGAACGAGACATGGCTCATCTCCGATCCATGCTCGAGCATGGAGGAGTGCATCACCGTCTCCACGAGGAAGAGGCTGCCGGACATAGGCGATATTGGCAAGATGAGAGACGGCCTCCACCAGTGCGAGTTCTTTTATCTTTCATTTCTCTACAAGTGTCTTCTCGAGTTCGAATGACGCATCAAAATGGTTCTCGATCGCCTGTTTACCACGACCTGTCACGATCATGATGTCGGTGATCCCAGCTGCAACAGCCTCCTCGACGAGATACTGGATCACTGGTTTGTCTACTATTGGGAGCATTTCTTTGGGTTGAGCCTTGGTCGCTGGGAGGAACCGAGTCCCGAATCATGCAGCCGGGATGATACACTTACGGATGATTGACATGAGTATGGATATTTAGAAGTGTAGGTAGTGTATGCTGAACAGGCCAAAAATCAACAAAAAACAGGAACATACTTGATCCTATTTTTTGTATACCTTTATGTATTCATTAGTTGACGGATGTTGGGGCGGTTTGTTGACTTTGATCTAGTATTATCGGTGCTCATTGGGGCATATCTGGGGTATTAGAGCGATTTGTTATCATCGTTTTGCACATCTCAAGCGATCCTGTATTCGAGAGGCTCTCACAGTCCTTTTCGTCACTACCTGTTACACTCATGATATATTGCATTACACACTGATCCTTTTGCATACCTACATCGAGTGCTATTCCAGTTCCAGTATGCTTGGTGAGTTCATCTACCTTATTACAGAGAGTGATATCTTTTTTCGATATTGCTTGTTGCTTGTATATCTGTATCTTGCACTGTTGCTGATAGTTGACGTCAGTAATAGTGTCACAGATTTTCTCATCATTCTTCTCTGTAGCATTCATCATCGTCACTGCGAACTCACAGCTTGATTGCTGATCTGGAGTGAGCAGCTCCTTACAGAATGCTGGATCTTTGGCCTTTTGAGCGAGTTGCATACCAGCTGATTGGATACACATATTGGTATTTTGCTTCATACATCCTTGGAATTCTTCGCTATCCTTGATCTTGTTCGATGTTGCATCGAGATCAGCCGTATAGCTCACGGTCGTGGCACTCTGGGTCTGTGTGTTTGATACATCACTGTTTGATCATATCATGCCACATGACGAGAGAAGGAGGATACTCGATAGGAGAATGAGAATATTTTTCATAAATAAGATACAAGTTATAAAAGTAACGCTCACAGTATATGAGAGAGCCTGATTCTGGCAAGACAATTGGCTTGATCTTTTGCCTATTTCCCTCGTATATACATCCCATCACCAAAGCTATAGAACCGATATCGATGCTCGACGGCATACTCATAGATCGCCATCGTCGCGTCATATCCGAGGAATGCTGATACGAGGACTAAGAGCGATGACTCGCCGAGATGAAAATTGGTCACGAGATCGTCGATAATGTGGAAGGTATATCCCGGAGTAATATAGATAGAGGTCTCAAAAGAAATACTCCCATTTTGTGTCTTTAAAGAATGTATCCAATCCTGATTTTTGATGTTATTAGTGAGGCTGTTCCAATATTTGCGAGTATTCGCATCAAATCAATCGTGTGCATCCTGATCGAGTGACTGCCAGAGATAGGGGAGTGACTCGAGTGTACGACATGCAGTAGTTCCGACTGCTACCACTCTTTTGGCCTCTGTCTTTATATTGGCGATCCTGGCGAAGATATCGAGTTCTATTTCGATTTTTTCTCTGTGGATATCGTAGTCGCGGATATCGGGAGTCGCTATTCCCTTGAACGTCCCGAGTCCCACGTGGAGTGTGAGGTATTCTTTTGGGGTTTTGATCCGCTC
>JAYTJD010000099.1:0-3966 GCA_043731405.1 Candidatus Altimarinota bacterium | reverse complement strand
TCTGGGAACTGATGCTCCCTGAGATCTCGGATATCCTCGACTCGCATGGTTGATCTGGAGTTCATATCTCCTGAGAAGTCATGATCCCGCAGTACCGTCAGCCCCTCCTTGAGTGTGAGCTGGAACCAGTCACGACACGTGATCCGATTGCCTGTCCAGTTATGGAAATACTCATGTCCGATGACGCTCTCAACGTTGAGAAAGTCTCGATCCGTAGCAGTATCGATATCTGCAAGCACATAGATCGTATTGAATATATTGAGACTCTTGTTCTCCATCGCTCCCATGTTGAAGCTATCTACTGCAACAATATGGAATACATTGAGATCATATTCTCGACCATAGGTGTCTTCATCCCATTTCATCGATTTTTTGAGTGATTCCATCGCATGGAGACACTTGGACTCATTGCCATGTTCTGAGAAGATGTGGAGATCGACGAGACCCCCTGACATCGTCGTGAAGGTGTCAGATATACAACCAAGATCACCTGCCACGAGGGCAAAGAGATAGGCTGGTTTTTTGTGTGGATCATGCCAAGTGGTGTAGTGAGTATCTGTATCTATTTCACCAGATTCTATGAGATTCCCATTAGAGAGGAGAATTGGATACTTTTTTGGGGCTATTATCTTTGTGGTGAATATGGTCATCACATCTGGACGATCGAGAAAATAGGTGATTTTTCGAAATCCTTCTGGTTCATTTTGGGTACAGTAGATGGTACCGGACTTAAATAATCCCTCTAGGGCAGTATTTTTTTCTGGATATATTCGTGTGGTTATCAGGAGCGTGAATATATCTGGGAGATTCACGAGTGTGAGTGAGTCTGCATCTGTACTATATTCACTCGATGCAAGTATATTCCCATCGAGTGAGATCTCCTGGAGTTCGAGTTCGACACCATTGAGCACGAGCGTATTCTCGGTTCCAGGATGCTTCTGGAGTTGGAGCTTGTTTTCTACTCTAGTATATGCGTCCGTGATGGTGAATATGAGCTCGCAAGAGAGGATCGCATGGGTTGGTGTGGTATAATCTGAGAGGTATTTCTCGACGCTAGACATAGGAGTGAGGATGAGTGATAGATAGAGACTCGACTATTGGGCCTGGAATCTGAAATAAGAAAGGAGAAATAAAACAGCAAGGAGAAAGAGGAAACAAGCCAAAAAGAGCGTCAATCCAGCTCACCACACTACGAGAAACAACGAATAGAATCCTGTAATAATACTAAAGCCAATACTCGAATAGTGCAGGAGTGAGAAGTCATATGGATATCGCTCTTCCCAGAAGTAGGTATTCCCGATGATACAGAGTGGAAAAAAGAATATAAACAGGAGTGTAGAGAGGAGTTCTGGCAACAAGAGGAGTGAATAAAACAGATAACTATAGAGAAAAAATACGATCACCGTAGCAACCGAGTAGGAGACATAGTTGCAATATCGGATATGGATCGAGAAGAGGAATACGGCAAATATCGGGAGGAAATAGACAAAATGAAAATAAGAAAAGTAGAGTGATATCATGAGAGTCCCTGTGAATCCAAGAAGGAGTGATAGTAGAAATATCCTACTCGACAGGGTGAACTCATGAAAAAGCGGAATACGTGGTATAGATTCGAATAAAACTATACTTATAATACCTGTAATACCAAAAAGTGTCCAAGGGTTGATACCTGGTGCTATAAAAAGCACTACAGTGTCGAGAGATATGATTAGTGATATAAGAAATGCGAGGAATATTGTAAAACTCTCTTCAAGAAAATAAGTAAAAAAAAGATATGAAAATCCGATGGTAATACCTGAAAAAAGGAGGTGAATCAGTGTGATATCTCCAGAGAATATGAAAAAATATACAAGCTGAGCTAATATAGTGATATAACTACAGATGAGGTGAAATCTGAGGGCATCTCGGAAAAATACCGTATCCCAATTAAATGCCGCAATATATCAGGCGAAAATCAGAAAAATAAGGAGGAGGATATAGAGATGGAGATTGAAGTTGGCTCCTATGTCTCTGGTTACTGTGAATGCGAGTATATAGATACCGAGATAGGTGAGGACCAGTGGTATGAGTATGGAGTTCTGTGGAGAGATACCGAGATCTGGGATACTCAGTTCTGATTTGCTCGATTCACGCTGTGAGAAGAAGAGGGGAGAAAAATAGAGGAGAAAAAAAACAAGTAATAATCAAAATGCCCCCTGCATCAAAAGAGATCACATCAAGTACGCAATATAGAAAAACACAATATGTACTCCAATGAGCAAGAGATACATCTTTTAGAAATTAATTGAAAGGAAGTAGAGCAAAAATAGTAGCATCGGTAGGGTGATAATTGTACTCTTGATGCCACGAATATATGAGAGAAAAAATGTTGATACCGCAAATAGTGTAATAAATAGCATTGATTTTCACTGGAACTGATTACTCAATATTCCCATCATATCGAGCGTATGGAGCAATATATATGCAACCGTATAGAGAAATATTGTGTATAAAAGTATACTAGTAATTATATCTATAATATGGAATATGTTTTTGATATGGTACTCTACACCATGAATGATTTTTGTATAAGATATTACTCTATTATTGATGCGATTATCGATTATTTCTATATTTTGTGCAATGAGTTTTTTCTTGAGAAGGAGTTTTTTTACTTTGGAAAATTGAAAAGTGAGGATTTTTTTAATAATATCTATTTCTGTAAAATTGAGTTTCTTTTTATAGATATCGAGTTCTCGCTTATTTTTGAAATATATAAATGAATTTGTATCTTTTTTTGCTGAGTTTAACTCTGTACCTGGTGTTTCTACTACTCATACTGATACTGGTTTTTTGGTTTTCTCGAAGAGGTGATTGAGTTTATATTCTAGTGTGTCTTCTTTTCATGTATCTGACTCGATACGATCATGTGACCCGACTTTCTTAAGGAGAGCATTGGTTTCATCCAAGAATTTTTGTTTCTCATCAGTCATTCCGGTCTTCATGAGTGCCAGCTCTGTTTCGCCGATCATCCTGAGTCCATTTTCTACAGTAGTTGAGATTTTTCAGAGATTTTTTGTTCCCTTTGCTTGTATGAGACTATTTTCGAGGTTTTCGAGGTTGATTTTTTGTTCGGGCGATATTTTATCATGATATCTGAGGAATATATTTTGTATTTTTTCTATACTCGAGTCGATTACTTTGCTATACTTTTCGATTTCTTTGAGAACTTCGCCAGATATTTCTTGCATTTCTTGTTGATCTTCAGTTTTTGATCTGAGGTCATCTTGCTCATCCATGTCCTCTCCGAGAGATTCCTTATAGAGTCTATATCCATCTTTCACTTTTGCAGTAATTACTTTTTTAGATTCTTCTGGCATTCCTTCGTTCGTGTAGATATACATCACTTCATACTTGAGATCCTCTGTGAGTTTTTTATAGGATTTGAATATATCAGTCGACTGTATTTTACCAGATTGGAGTATTCCATTGACTCGAGCATCAAAATAAAAAAAATTTCCTAATGTAGTATTACTACTAAGTGCTGCTTCATGGAGCTCAATAATAGAATATCACTGCCCATGAAGTATACTACGAGCAGCTTCGATATCGTTTGCACTCAGTGTGAGTGTTAGTCTTTTACTTCATTTGGAACAAATTGCCTGGAATTGCATAGTATACTAGATAATCTGGGAAGTAAGTGGTTCTATACTATATTCTCGTGTATTATTTTTATGGTTGCTTATTTGCGACATAATCCTATCAAAAAAAATAGAGAAATCAGTATCATTGAGTATATCGAGTGATAGGAGATAGAGATCCTTTTCTTCACTTCAGATATTGAGTGCTTTGATTACTCTTTTGAGAGTTTCAGATTTTTCACCCCGTGTTTCGAGTGTTATTCAGAAGAATTGCATACAAAAAGTATATGAAAATTCAGAATTTTACAATAGCTTTTTTAGAGAATATTTTTTATTTATTTATCTA
>JAYTJD010000098.1:0-1557 GCA_043731405.1 Candidatus Altimarinota bacterium | reverse complement strand
CTCGTGAATATCGTGTGATCACTGGGATGAAAAAATTGATTTTTCTCTTTTCGTCTCTATACTGACTTCAAGTTTTACTTTTTCTCCATATACCTATGCGAAAAATCATCCTCTTGGCTCTCCTCCTCGTCTCATCACTCACGCATGTAGTGGCGGCAGATATCGATCCGATCGCTCAGACCAAGGCACTCCTCGATCAGTATAGTGCCCGAGTCAAGTATCTCGAGGCAGAGAATGCGATACTCCGAGAGGAGATGCGAAAGGCCAAAATCCAGATCCCACTCGCACTCTTCTCATGAGCAATCCAGACGGGAACAAGTAGTGTCGCTCCAGTCATACCGACTCCTATCGTTGTGACTACAGGATCAGTCACTCCTGTGACTCCTACGATCCCTACGGCTCCAGTGACAGCAAGCGGAGAGATCTCATTCGTGACTATCGAGAGGCTCCATGGAGCTTCGTATGCAGGATTCATCAAGCGGATCATCTCTGAGTGGGACAAGGTACGGGATGCCTATGCGATGCCAAAATGAGCTCGAATCGGAGGATACGAATTTGTTGCGACTGGAGCACTCGATCATGTATTCGTCGATATCATCTATACTGGATCAGTTTCAGGAACTGGGATATTTGACGCGAAGATCCTCTACCAGTTCGACAAGACGACCTATGCTCGCAAACTGATCTGATTCTTTGAATATAACACGACTACAGGATACTATGTGACAAAAACTGGGAAAAATATATTCCCATGAGTCCGGCGAACTTGGGTAGCTGATCCACGTATTGTGACGCCTGTGGTCTCAGCGACAATCGGTACTAATAATAGTACGCCCGTCACTCCTACAACCAATACGACGCCCGTGACCTATGCAGATATCGATGCTGCGTATGGTGCCAAGAGGTATCTCACTACAATCTCACTCTCGAGTAACTGGCTCACAGCCAATGCACCAACTCTCGATGTACTACGTATCCGATATCGGACATATTTCATCATAGCGAAGTATAGTGAGGCTCTCGCCGAGATCGAGAAAATCAAGGGAATCAATAAACTCTCTGCAGCTGTCGCCTGTGAGGGATATGTGATCGCTACCTATGCGAAGAATACATCTGCAGCGGATGGATACAAGGCAATCTGTAGTAAGAAATAAATTTTAGAACTTAGTAATAAGATAGAATAAAAATACGCCATACGGCGTATTTTTATTCTATACATGACTCACTCATTTACTCTTCGCGAGTTTGGATTTGAGGAGTCGTATTTTATCGATTTTGTTATCTCCAGTCGCTATCCCAAAACTCTTGCCACATCCACATCTCGTGAGGACTGCCCCACTCTTCATGATCCACTTCTTACCTGTATGCGTGATATAGGCGTCAGTGAGAGTAGGCTCACCTCAGGGGAGTATATAGGCAACTATATCCAGACTCCCGTTCGGGATCGGGATATAAGAGGGGAGTATGGTACTCTCATGTATAGTAATACTTGTTCACTCGCAGCCAGAGGCGATGAACTCGAGAGAGATCGATCTGATATTGCGAGATTGCCAGTCG
>JAYTJD010000097.1:0-9994 GCA_043731405.1 Candidatus Altimarinota bacterium | reverse complement strand
GTTGTTTTGGAAGTGATTTTACTTGCAATACTTGACAGTATAGTTACAATCGGACTAAAGTCACGGGGTTTTTGTATCCCAATGTCTGGAAATAATTTCAAGTACCATACCCCAAAATCTCATCGTTCCTGATACTTGGAATACCCTCGAAGAATTTGCTCAGTGGTTCAAGGATCATGGATACCCCATGCGAGTCCCTGCAAATATGCAAATATACGTGACTGACAGTACCTACAGTTGTGTTGTGTTTCGTCAAGATGTATACCAAGCAGAACTCTATATGATAGCTCCGAATATGCCAGTAGCTAAACATTCCCACTCTTTTGAGAGCCTTACTATATTAGTATGATGATCCATATCTGGAATGAATGAAAGAGCGAGCACTAAAAAGACTTGGGATTCTGAAGAAGGCAGTAACATTCCATATACTGGGGTTATGAGTGAAAAACTCGTAAATTGAAATTGGCATTGATTTGAGACATTTTCTAAAGGTTGCTTCATGTATGTCCTGCAGAAATGGAATCCCAAAATTGATCTAACAAGTGCTACTTTGGAATATTCTGGGGAATCAATGTGACCACTACATACTATGCTCATGAAAAAATACAAAGATACGGATGTATAGGTTACCTATAGAAGAGTATGTGCAGCACAGATTCCGTCAGATTTTTTTATTCATCAAATCATATGGATGTCAGTAGTCTGAGAAAAATTCTTAATGGAAAGACCTTTTTTGAAATATAGACTGCGTGTCGGAAAGCACTTGTATATGCTACCATCGATATCAATATCGAATTTACCGGAAAAGCCTTCACACCCGAATGGAAGATTTATTTTTTGTTGTCTCATATATGATATCTCCTCTTCTGAGAATATCGATCGAGAGAGTCCACATGAGAAATAAAATTCATACTTCGAAGAATATTTCGAAATAATATCGAATATATATTTCCCATATACTCGAGAGCCCGTATCAATAATGAGCAGACTCCCTATGGCAGTATTGGTAATTTTGAGATTGATTTTCCGAATGCCGGTGGCATCTGCTACCTGGAGAATATCAGCAAATGGTTTGGAGAGGTCATATATGTTGTATCATATCGTCATATCAACTCCAGCATCCCGAAAGAATATCATATTCGCGAGTACTTGAGCATATTCCATATCAGAGTAAAAATCTCGATTATTCGTATTGCAATTCATATGCTCTGGAAATATGTCAGGCGTATCAAATATCTTATGAATGTAGGTACATGGAAAATTGATATTGGAGAAGAGGGTTCTCTGGAATCAGCCTTTCTGTGCAATCTGCAGGAACTCTCGGATACGAGGATGCAGGAGTGGTTCTCATCCTAGATACCTGACTTCAGGATATTCATTTTTTTTGAGAAAACTCAATATTTGGAGGTAGATTTTTAGAGATTGATTATTCTCATAGAGTTTCTCTGTCGTCATACTCTTCTCCGCGAAACAATATGTACATTTCTGATTACAGAAGTTATTGATGATAAGGTTGGGCATGTCTTGTTTGGATTGCTAAATTTCTTATCTCTCTATCCATGAACGAAATATCTTCTCATTTTCACTATCTTGGAGTTTATCAAAAAGATAATCGAGCATTGAAATTTGAATACGAGTTTTATCATCTTTCGCAAATGTCGAAAATACATTGCCATGCTGTGTAAAAGCATATATAAGGTCGACTCAGAGGTATGGCTTATATATATGATCAGCATACCCGGGAAGTCCATCAAGCGTAGAAGATTGTACAGCAATTTTCGTTACATCACTATTTGCCATAGCCTTATACGTTTCTTCACCTGTTTTGAGCATGGGAGTAAGGAGAAAATCCTCAATGCCCATACGTCCTAACATTCTAGATTCATCACTTGCATACACCTTGCCATCATAGTTATATGCCACACCACCTATAGCAATACCTGAAGGTGATCTCACATCCATAAAACCGCTATCGGTATTGTTGAGAATCTTACCAAGGTATACCATCGACATCATCTCACGGAGTACTATTCCCTGTTTATTCTTTTCGAGAATATAGTCCATAGCATTTTTATAGAATTCAAAATATTCATCAAGTGAATACTCAAGCGTTTCCCTTTCTGCAGCAGCAAATCAATATGGATTAAGCCAACGCAATCATATCGTTGTGAGGCCGAGATCAATGTAAGAATCGACAATATTGCGATAATTTGCAAGACCTGGTTTTGTCCAGGTAGCAAGAGCACCAATCTTGTATCACTTATGTCATCGTATCTCCTGTTCAGCATTGATACGGCTTATCCAATGTGTAACACGTTCATATGAATTCCCTTCTTTCCAGGTTCTCTGCCAATTATGAGTTTCTTTACCTCCATCCAATGATGTACAAATATCTACGCCATGATCAAGGAGCCATTTAAGCTTATCCTCATCCATAAGAGTAAGATTCGACACAAGGGCAAATTTTATATTTTTCTGGAGTGCTTGAGCTTTCATTGTGGCATACTCGACGATGAATTGTACCACATCATAGTTGACAAGTGATTCTCCACCCTGAAACTCAATAGTAAATGATGGGGATGATGTATAGAATATAGTATCAACTACTTTTTCTGCTGTTTCTCTGGTCATATCCATATTTTTTGCTGTCATTGGAGCAACAGCTGCATGACAATATTTACACTTATGATTACACCTGAGTGTTGTAACAATCATATGGAGAGTTGGTCCATATGCAAGAAAGGTATTTTTTTTATTATATGCAATAATTGCCCTATCTTCATATGAGGAATTTTTAATAAACAACTTGCCATCAAGTTCATCATACTTATCTCAAGAAAGGGTTTTTCATCCAATATATTGCAAAAATTCTGCCTCTGAGAGGTATGAATAGTATCCGAATTCATTTGTAATAAGATATTCTTCGTTTTTTATTTTCTGAAAATAAAACGGAGCCACATTCGCCATATTAAGGGTACTGATGGTGTTTATATTTAGACTCATACAATAGTTTCTGAAGAGATAGATAGGACATAATTCATAAGCTCATCAAACACATACTTTGTATCTTCATCATCGATAGTGATGGTTGAATCAAAATAAGAAATATTGTAACCATCAAACGCTAGGATAGCACTGTTTATAAGATTCTCTGGATAGAGCTTGTTATTTATGCTGAAAGTTTTTTTTGACATCTTTGAGTTTATTAAGATCAAGTTTTGGTTTTTGTAGTTCTTTAGTTTCTGCTTCAATTTCTGCCAGTATCCGATTGATCTCCTCTTCATCGATCTTAAGCTCAGGATCATTCTCAATTTCTCTAAGTATCTCATCGATATCTTTGTCAAAATCAATTTGTCATTTTTGACTCGTTGGCTCGACGGATGTAAAATTCGGAAGATCCGCATAGGAACCCAAGGCTCGTCTGACGATCGTCTCTCGGACTTCTTTGTTCTCTAGTTCCACACGGACTCTCAGGGCATAGGCTAGGAGCTCGTCACTATATTCTCGTGCAAATCTCTCAGCATCCCAGTCTTGTCATGCCTTGGGAGTGATTTGCACTATGAGTCCATCGGGACGAGTAAAAAAGAAAAAATATGCCCGATCTAGGAGCATGTACGCCGCCTTCATCGCGATCACTGAAGAGAAGAGTTGCGTATCGATCAATAATTCTACCCTGTCAGAGTCACTCGATACAGATAAAAATGGAGTCATAAATAATGAAGATATATGGAGATTTCGACTGTGATGATACACATTTTATTTTAAAAGGAAAATCATTTTTTATGATTTCCTCGACATTTGTTCACTTTTTCTCATAATGCCCATATATGCATCTCATCATCGATATCCGATCCTCACAACCCATAGATCCCATCATCACACGCTATGCGAAAAGCTGGGTCGATCTCTGGCATGATCTGCATCCCACAGATACCGTCAGCTATATCCATCATGCCCATCAGGATTGTCCTGAGAATGGACGGTCAGTCGTGGTATCAGCTCCATCATGGTGGTGAAGCACGAAGAAACTCAAAACCCCCGAATCCAATGAGATATTTCGCTCGGTCAACTTCTCTATATATCCTCCGTATGACCGGACGATCGATACAATATCTCACGTCTGGGATCATGCAGATATCCTCTATCCTCGACGAGCTCAGACACTCGTAGAGAGACTCATATACCCTCATGCCAACAATCGCAATAGTATAAAAAATACTATAATTGTGCCATCTCTGAGTATCGGACAAGAGTCCGTAGAGATCACCCATACTAGAGAGTCAATTATCGAAATCATCCCATATATCACCCTGACGCCTGGTAAGTGAGATCGCCATACGCTCTCGCAACTCTCAATAACCGAGTCCTACTGGCTCTACGATGGGAGCTATGGGAGTGAGGCTGGAGTCTCCAATCTGCTGAAGTGATACAAGTCGTATCGTGATCTCGGTGGGGCACATATGCTCCTCCTTGTCGGGAAACAGTCGAGTGTAGAGACACGAGACCTAGCTCTCCAGATACAATCACTCGGACTCACAGGATCAGTACGGATCATCGGTGCTCTAGAGAATGAGAGTATCGAGTCGCTCTATATGCACGCTAGTGGCTGGATCTATGTAGGTGCATATTACAGTGGTGGTCCTCGGATCGAGCTCGCTCGCTCTCACCATATTCCTCTCCTCATATCCGATATCCCAGCATTGCTGGACTACCAGAGTGATGCGATCAACATACACCCGAGCCACCTCTCTGTGCTCGGCCAGGCACTCCGAGATCTAGAAACTAGAGTACAAAAAGAAACCCGAAAAATATCAAATGAGAATATCATGATAGGCTATGAGCGAGTTATCTCAAAAAAGTGATAGAGGGCACTTCAGTATTTAGGATTTCTCAAAAACAAGAAGTTCGAGGCAGAAAAATTTTTTCGAAATGAACTTCCTGATGTGGAAGTGAGTGAGGAATAAATTTTTATAACGATGAAATTCGTAGTTTTTCAGAGATCCCGATAAAAAGTTGCAAAAACGAAGATATCTCATAGTATATGAGTATCTTTTTTTATGAATATGTTCAAGGTATACGGCGTCACTGATACAGACAAAACAGCCAAAAAATCCAGTCATGATACACACTCCAACCATACTGATACTGGTAGTCATGCGACTCACGATATCGATGTCGAGATACACCATGATGCCGATCACGAGACTGATATAGGACAGATAGCTGTCGATATCCTCGATACCACGAGCTCTATCATCATAGTGGCTCCAGTGGCAGGAGTCGATCCAGCTGATATCGATATCGGGCTCTCTCGCAATATATTGACCATATCTGGCAATCGCAAGGAGTCACCGATCTATCTTGATGCTCGTCGTATGCTGGTGGAGGAGTGTTTTTATGGGGCGTTTTCTCGGTCGATCATCCTCCCTGAGAATCTAGGATTCGATGAGATCAGAGCCACCGTCGAGCACAACGTCATCATGATCACTATACCCAAACTGACTCTCATATCCAAGAGTATCAAGGTAGGGCAATAGATGAGTTACAAGTATATGGTTTATGGTAAAAAATAAGCTTAATTTCACTACTGATATACCTTATACTTTATACCTTATACTTTATATCTCCATATGTTCCCATTCAAGAAAAAAAATCCTGAAAAAATTCCTGAAACTCCTAATGATAATATTGCCAAAAAAGGTATCAAAACTATGGATACAGTTGTCACTGGTGTGATCCTCGGTGGCATCATCGCATCACTCTATGGAGTCAAAAAACTCAGAAACAAAGACAAAAAACCTGAAACAACTCCACCAGATGATCAACACAAATAGTATATCTATGTATCGTATTGTCCTCGTTTGCATCGCGATTATCCTGAGCTCTATTTCGATAGAGTCTCTTTGGGCTGCAGGCTGTGATATCAGGGCAGATCTCCCTGACTCCGCTACCATCAGATCACAGGCTGAACGCTGTATAGAAGCGAGGGTAAGCAAAAATCCCAATAGTATCACTGATTTTGTCTGTCCACAGGGAAAGTTCTACTCTGCCAACAATCAGTCGATCACACGAGAGACGCTCTCATATCTCGTAGCAGTGCAGGTATCGTTCAACAAGGTAGATCTCGATATCACTCGATATATGAAACAACTGCAAAAAACCCGAGAAGCAGATCCAAATAAATGGCTCGCGACTATCAATAGTTGTACTGATACAATACAAGGGATATATACACAGATTTGCGGATTTGGCAGTATTGAAGCACAACTCAATGAAGATAGAGACAAAATCTATATCGCAACTACAGCAACATATCCTCAGACACTCTGTACGGATCTCGCAATCCGCAAGATCCAATGATGGTACTATCTCCAGACCATCCTCGCATCCGATGGAATCAACAAGAATCAGAAAAATAGTACTGATACCTGGATCACTCAGGTAAAGTGAGGATATGCTCGTGTCCTCTGGAGCTGGCATACCTATCAAAAAATCCTCGCTAGAGCCGTATCCAAGATGACAGCCTATACTAAAGAGTCAAACTAATGAAAACAATCAAGGCGAAAAAAGCATTGGGACAGAATTTCCTGATTGACGAAGCAGCACTCTCGGATATCGCAGGAGCCATAGAGATATCAGGCAAGCATATCATCGAGGTTGGCCCTGGATATGGTGCTCTCACCGAGCATCTGATAGCACAAAAGCCAAAATCTCTCGATCTCGTAGAGCTCGATCGGGATATGATCGCGATCCTAGAGGACAAATATACTCCTGAGGATCTCACAATCCATCATATCGATGTCCTCAGATATACTCCATCATATGAGTCCTACTCGGTGATTGCCAATATCCCCTACTATATCACGAGTCCGATCCTGTTTTATTTTCTCTATGAGCTGACAACTACCCCAGATGGGATGGTCATCATGATGCAGGAGGAGGTCGGAGAAAAGATCCTCGAGGGTAGGGCTCGCAAACCACATCATTCGTTCCTCTCACTCTGTATGGAAACAGCCTGCGATGACATAGAGATCGTCAGATATGTCAGTCGGTCGAGTTTTGATCCTCAGCCTCGAGTCGACTCTATCGTCCTCAGATTCCGAGTGAGAAAATCGAGAAATCTAGAACAAGAAAAAATCCTCATGAATCTCTGGAAGGTAGCATTTGCTCATCCACGCAAGACTCTCCTATCCAATATCAAATGAAGCACTTATAGTCTGGATGAGGTACGTTCCATGATAGTCAAACTCGGCTATGATGAGCGAGTGCGGGCTGAGGCGATTGAGAGAGAGGATTGGATTTCTTTTTTATAATACCATGCCAAAACAAAAATATTATGCCGTCTGGCAAGGCCGAACTCCAGGGATATTCGCAAACTGGGAAGAGTGCAAAAGATCTGTCGAGGGATACGTCTGAGCTCAGTACAAGTCATTCGCGAGTCACGAGGAGTGCAAGGTAGCACTCAGACGACCACCCGCTGAATATATCGGTACCAGTGCAAAACCAGGAGCACCTACAGCAAGCGAAAAACAAAAATATGGTACCCCAATCATGGAAAGTATATGTGTCGATGGAGCCTGGAATACCATCAGTGGGTGGTGTGAATACCAATGAGTGATGACCCATGATGCGGAGACTCTGATCCTCGCAGGATGACCGTATGCGGATGGGACGAACAATATCGTCGAGTTCCTCGGTATCGTCCATGCACTACAATACTGTAGTGAGAACGAGCTCTCACTCCCGATCTACACCGATAGTATCACGGCGATCTCATGGGTCAAGGCTCGCAATGCGAGAACCAAACAACCGAGAAATGCCAAAAATATGGAGCTTTTTGTCCTCCTCGATCGAGCTGTCCTATGGCTCAAGTCCAACGAATACAAAAACCCCATACTCAAGTGGGAGACTAAGGCATGGGGTGAGATACCAGCGGATTTCGGGAGGAAATAGACTATACCTTTCGGATTTTTGCAATGAAGAATCCTTCCGTCTCGTCACTCGGGAGTATTCGTACTGCCTTCGCGAGTATATCTGGATAATTCGTATTTTTGCCGAATGATGCGAGGCCAGGAGTCCACCATGAGCGGTCTAAGAGTCCGATATCGATATCCTCGAGAGTAGCGTCCGCATGAGCAAGGAGAAACTCTGCAATCACCCCCTCGTTCTCCTCTGGAGCGAGTGTACAGGTCGAGTATACTATAGTACCACCTACTCGGAGATGATCCCACGACACACTCAGGAGCTCACTCTGGAGTTCTGATTTTTTCATGATATTATCCAGTGACCAGAATCCATATGTCTTCTCGTTGTCTAGCGATATTCGTCCCTCTGCAGAACATGGAGCATCGAGGAGGATATGATCGAACTCGATATCTGCCGTATCATCTATGACTGTCACAGCCGCACCTGTATCTGCGAGCCAGTGTCTCGCATCCATCTTGACTCACTCTACGATCGTCGCTCACTGGAGTGTACAATTGTGCATCAGCCGATCATAGCGGATCTGGTTCTGCTCGATCGCATAGATACTCCCACGGTTCTCCATCATCATGGCGAGTTGTGTCGTCTTGGATCCTGGAGCTGCACAGACATCGAGGATCGACTCACCAGCCTCTGGATCGAGGATGAGAGCTGGGAGTTGTGATGCGATGGACTGGAGATATATCTTCCCTTCGTAGAATGATTGGGTTCATTTTATCGCATATTCATGCTCACGATCGAATACATAGGATCCATCGATTCCTACGAATGGCTCGAGGATGATACCCTTAGACTTGAACTCTTCTATCACATCAGTTCCATCAGTTTTAAGGAGATTGAGGCGGAGTGATCATTTGCGATCTTTCGCAAAAGATGAGATCACACCATCATAGTGAGCACCGAGAATAGTCTTGAGACGAGAAGTGAGGAGAGTTGGGAACATAGTATAGCAGTAAGAGATCGACACTCTATTGTAAAATACTGAAAAAGCAAAAAAATCTCCTAACTTACAAGGAGTTAGGAGATTTTATATATTTTCTCAAGTCGGAATCCTAGAGACTAGATACGTTTGCGGAGAGAGAACATCAGACCAAAAGCTATAAAGAATGCAGCGAGAATAAGGATGAGAGTCTCTGCTGGACCAGTAGCTGTCTTAGTAATCTCTGGAGTTACTGGAGTTGGTGTTGGTGTCGGAGTAACTGGAGTCACCACTGGTGCTGAGAGGTTGTAGGCAACACACTCATTGTGAGTTTTTGCTGCACCCTCATTGCCTACTGAGTCTACTGCATGAGCCACGATAGGATATTTCATCATTCCGACGAGTTCTCCATTTTTGCGATCTGACTTAGTCAGTGTATATCCTGCAGCGAGATCTGCTTCGATGAATTTGACCTTCTGTCCGGCACCGAGGATATATTGCATCTTCGTAGATCCAGCCTGAGCTGGAGACCATATGATATCGCTACTTGATTTCCAGATTTTTGACTCATCTGTTGGAGATGCAGTCCATGTTGTGGTACCAAAGGCTACCATATTTGGATTTTTCTGTTCGCTCTGATAGGCTATCATGAGTCCTGTAGAGTTGTTGGTCCAGTTATCGAAGAGTCCAGTGAGTCTCTTGCCTACCGTAACAGATCCTCCATCGAAACAGGCATCACAGCTATTGGTTGCAAATGCTGAGTTCGATGCACAACTCATGCTCTTGTTCTCACCGAGAGTATTGCTCATAGCAGTCGATGTCGATGGTGCAGCTGTGAGTGGAGGGAGTGTTGTCGTAGTACTCTGAGTTGGAGTAGCTGTAGATGTCACTGGAGTTGGGACTGGTGTAGTAGGGAGATCACCAGATGCTGCGAATGCTACGGTGGTCGTGAGTCCGACGATGAGGAGGAATGAGAGGACCTTTTGCATAAGGGTAAAAATTAGAATGTAAGAAACTTGTCAAAAAGCATTGTATAATTCGCTGTGTAAATGTCAAAAAAAATCTTGTGAAAATAATGTTTTTGACTACAAT
>JAYTJD010000096.1:0-1563 GCA_043731405.1 Candidatus Altimarinota bacterium | reverse complement strand
CTCGAGCAACTCGGGAAACTCGTGGGTAAGCCGTTCCAGGTTCGTGTACTCAATGTCGATCCATCAGGAAAGAAGATCATCTTCTCAGAGAAGGCAGCAATCGAGGAACAACGAGCACAATCTCTCCAAACGATCAAGGTCGGAGATGTCGTCGAGGGTGTAGTCTCAGGCATACTTACGTATGGACTTTTTGTATCATTCCAGGGTATCGAGGGACTCGTCCACGTATCTGAGATCGACTGGGGTCATGTGAACAATCCTCACAAACATGCAAAACTCGGAGACAAGGTCACTATCCAGATCATCGGTATCGAAGGAGAGAAGATCTCCCTCTCAATCAAGAGACTCAAGGCCAATCCATGGCAAGTTCTCTCAGACAAATACCAGGTCGGTGATATCGTCGAAGCTCCTGTCCTTCGCCTTTCTCAATTCGGTATATTTCTCGAGCTCGATGGTGGAGTCTCAGGACTCATCCATCTCTCTGAGATCACTGCCGAAATGATGGACGGTATCGAGGGCAAGGTCCATGCAGGTGAGATGATGAAGGCTCGTATCATCACATTCGATAGCGTAGGAAAGCGTATCGGTCTGTCTCTCAAGGCACTCGATCCCAACTATGTACCGAGTGATGTACCTGTTGTCATCCCAGCTGATGCACTCGAAGCGTAGTTCCTAGTCTCTGTCATTCCTGCGTAAGTAGGAATCCAGCGACAAAAATCCTCCAATTAGATTGGAGGATTTTTGTTTTTTGATATACTGTCTCCATGGAAAAATTCATTAGAGATAACATCATAGAGATTGCGAACTCCAAATGAGAAACTCTCATATATAGAGAGGTCTTTGAATAAACTAACCCCGCAGCAAGCTGTCCCCTCACTCATTCAACTTCACTCAAGAGAGAACTTTGTTCTCTCTTTTTCGTTTCGTCTCATATCGTTCGGCGGGGTATGTACTCAGATGCATCGTTCCATAACTTCTCTTCGACTATAAGACTAACTGCATCTGCTCTTCGGAAATGTAGAGACGTTTAAATTCTTGAGTCTTTCATTGGTTCTTGATATAGTTCTCAATTGTGTTGGCATTTGCATGAGCTCACACAGTTGAGATATAGTACCCGTCTGTCCAAAATACTGGTTTCCAGAGGTATTTCTTGAGAAGTTCTCCATGCTGTTTTCTGAGAAATCTTGCTGTGATACTTTTGATGATTTGCACCATTTGCTTTGGAGATACCATGGGCACTGTTTGCAACAGAAAATGTACATGATCCAAATCTACACCAATTTCATGAAATATGATCTCATACTGTTGTTCTTGAATTTCAAGCAGGCATATATCCCGAATAGATTGATCAAGGATCTCATGTTTGAATATTTTTCTGCGGTATTTCACAGGGCATACAAGATGATACAAGAGCAGATTTACATTATGAGCCTTGGTGATGTGTGTGGTTTCCATACAAAAATAGTTATTCGCTAACGCGAATAACTATACTCAGAAACTAGAGAAACAGAAACTACAGGAACGCCCCGCAGCAAGCTGACGGGGAAAATTGTTGATTTTATC
>JAYTJD010000095.1:0-10040 GCA_043731405.1 Candidatus Altimarinota bacterium | reverse complement strand
TGATTTTTTCCTAGCAGAGATACTGCATTTGATCTTAGGCTTCCAAATGGAGATATTATGCCATCTAGAATCTGCCAAGATGGAGGTAAAGCATTGATGTCATATTCTAATAAAGAGCTGTGAAAATGGATATTGCGAGATGTTTTGAATTTAGAGGAGTGAGAATTATTAACTTATGAGAAGTTACAAACAATCGGAATTGATTGAGTACGAATTGATAAAATCAATGATGGGACTTATGAAATAAATTTCGCAAATTCATGACATTATGAGGATTTTATAGAAGAAGGTATAGAATAACTCTTTACTTTGACTTCCCATCTCCTTTCAATATAGCAAATATCATCGACTCTGCCGAGGTGGTCGAGATCGAGCGTGCGAATACGATCATCGCGAAGTTGAGCAAGAGGATCGGGTAATTGTAATGTGCATTTTTTGCACATTCCTCAGTTATAAAGGATTTCTTTACAACTCAGAGTATGTCGGAATTTCCGACAAACCGCATCAAGACAGATCTAATCGGGCAACTACCCGGAAATTCCGGATAGTTCGATTATATTCTATATGATTCTATTCTCAGTTTGAGTATGTGCAATATTTGCACATACTGATTTTCTCTATATACTCTCCGTAACTTTTAGGTTTTAGTTTTTCATTTTTATCTATCCTATGCCCCACCGCCCAGCACTCCCCCCACATCTCGGTCTCGATGAGGAACCAGCATTCTCAGAGGATATTATCAGTCTCAGCAAGAGTCGTATCTGACCACAAGGCAAGAGCAAATACGGTAAGTGAGGATCACGCCTCTACAAGGCAAAGTGACGAGCAGGACGAGCCTAATTACCAATACCCATAGTTTATGTCGCTCGTTACTATATTCCTCCTTGCTCTTTCGGTCTCGGCCGATGCATTCGCAGTGGCGCTCGCCACTGGGATCTCACGATCTAGTATCCAAACCAAACAAGCCCTTTCGATGGCTTTTTCGTTTGGATTTTTCCAGGCGGTGATGCCGATTATCGGATTCTTGCTCGCGTCTCTTTTTGCGGAGCAGATCATGGGACATAGTCACTGGATCGCGTTCCTCCTCCTCGGCTACATCGGAGGCAATATGGTGTACGCATGATGGCGATGAGCGGATGATGGAGAGATAGCGAAGGATGTATTCTCACTGAGATCACTCGTAACACTGGGTATCGCGACGAGCATCGACGCACTCGCAGTCGGCGTATCCCTCACGGCGGCTACCACAGATATCTACTTACCTGCTCTGATGATCGGAGTTGTGACACTGATATCATCATATATCGGTCTCGAGTTCGGTAAGCGATGGGGACATCATATCGGACCCAGATCAGAGATCATCGGCGGATTCATACTCATCGCCATAGGGACTCGTATACTCTTCTAGTATCTCATGAGATACTCTGTGAACACTCTCACTTGCAAAAATATCTCGCCTGATTATAATCCTCCCATCCTAACTCAATCAATATATGACCATTACCAATACAGACACAGATCTCGATAATGAAGAGGAACTCGCAGAAACAAGCAAAATCCCACCCGTAGCACAAAAAGTATCTAAGTTCGGGAATGCAGGATTCGGCGGTGGGAGCAAATTCGGCAAGTGACCAGCAGGAGGATCCAATCCTCAGCTCAAGCAGAGACCAGGACGAGCCGCAGCACGAGGGAGATAATAGCTACTATTTAGATAAGTCTATATTAGGAGTTCTTCTGCGATGAATGAGATTCATATAGAATAGTTCTTTAAGTGTTTCTGATATTTTTGGTGCTTGTTTTTTTCGTGCGAAATGCTGAGCCAACATAGGATGTAGTCGAGTGTCAATTATATCCCATTGATATAATACCCATACGATATTGCTGTCGAGTGTACCAAAGTAATCTTTATAGATTTTTTCCATAGAAACTGATGATGATATTGCATCTTTTCATTTTTTGAACTCTTTGAGTGCCTGTTGAACATTAGTACTCGATTCAGCAATCTCAGATAGAGCACTGATCATAGATGAGGCTTGCCCAGTGAGAACCTGTACTTGACTCCGAACATTCAATTCCTTGATGCATTCACTCTGTTTAGTCTTGTATGGAGACTCTCTGAACCAACTATACACTTCATCTGATGGTGGTGAGTATAGAGTAGTAGTTGCTTGTATTCCCTCCTGTATGTTTTGTTTAGCAAATATATCCAGACGCTCTTTGAGTTGATGCAGCGACACGAGTGCATATTGAGGATCAAGAGTAGATATATCTGCAATATACATTTCGATGTGATGCGATACTTTACTATATTGTTCTGCTCTCAATAGTGCAATTGCATCGGTCAGTTTTTGGGCAACTTCGAGGATATTTACAACAGATCATACTCTCACATAATCATTAATTTGTTTTTCTTCTAGATTATCATTGCTCGCAGTACTCGTATCTATTTCTGTTAACCCTACTATCATTTCTGTGGCAATATCAGTAACAGGCAGAAGAAGGGGCAGATCTTTTTTTTCTAGCACTTGAACAGCGGATCGATTGATCCTAGGAACCAGTCCATTCAACACAGTAGATCATAATCAGAATGAAACACCAGACTCACCCAATCATAGAAGTCTCATACAAGTAATATTAGTATAAGAAATCATTATAGATAGAATATCTTATTGTCAAATTTACTATTTTCCGAATATCTGTACGAGGTACGTCCTCCCATTGCGGAGCACATATCCGATTCCAACATGTCCCCAGTCTGGATCTATCATATTGGATCTATGGCTCCCTGATTCCTCCAGTCCATCCTGGAGACTGATATCAGAGACATTTCCTCAGGCAACATTTTCTCCGATGGTTCCGGTCACGGGGATGTTCTGAGAGTTTGCGAATTCTATGATATCGAGACCAGCATGTGTCGTATGTCAGATGTAGTTATAAGTTGCCATATCTAGAGCCTTGGCTTGTGCGAGTCTCTGGAGTGTCGGATCCAGAGAGAGCATAGAGCGACCGAGTCACTTGCGGAGACTATTGATACTCGTGAGCATATATGTCGATATGACAGCACCCTCAGGCCTGAGGGTGCTCCGATCAATATCTGACACAGTATCGATCAGTCCGTAGAATGGACTCCTCGAGATCGGTAGATTGAAGTAGGCATATCAGTTTGCCGATACAGCCTCGATCTTATACACTCATGGCTCCGCAATGGAGAACGATTGTCGGATAGTCACCCCTGTTTTCAGGTACCCACCAGTTGCGATATATTGTGGAGCGAACTGCCCCTCTATCACATCACCACTCGGTGTCGTGAGGTAGTATCGGCTATTGACCTGCTTGCCCAGTGGGATACGGAACTGCATCGTCCCCACTCATCTGAGTACTCGCAGTGACACTACGTCTCTCCCGATCATATCTCGGGTGCGATCTATATAGACGCTCCCCGTCCAGATGACTCCTGTAGATGTGAGCCTATCGAGTGATGACGGACTCGCGAGTCGGTACCCCTGGAGTGAGAAACGAGCAACTCAGTATTGGAGTGGGAGATTTGCGAGTGAGAGGATTTTCCCTTGGGTTCTATTTATTTTGGTGCCTTGTTGTATCTTCATACTTGCCCAGATATCAGGTCCCAGCGAGAGGTATGGGGATGGTGTAGCAGTGAAAATAGGCCGAATACCTACCGAAACACTCGGTATCGCGATGGATCGATTCGCAACGAGGCGGATCGTGTATCGTATCGTCGTGTTGAACGAGTTCCCACTCGCAATGATGAGAGTATATTCTCACTCAGCTTGTGGGAGAGATATCGGCATCTGGAATTCACCCGTCGTGTTCGTCTCTGCGAGTTCAGATATCGACTCACCCGTAGTGGTATTCTTGAGATAGATCAGGGCATATAGCCGACCATCTGTCACTCGGCCACGGATCAGTATGCTATCTCATACATAGTAGGTATCTGCAATATTCTCCCTGAGTTCGATACCGAGTTCACGAAAAGTCGAGACAGAGGCAGGAGCAGCACTCACAGAGACATCCCACTGTGTGAACATCGAGAGACAAATCAGTAAAACGAAAAATGGAATCCTGTACATAGAAATAATGATGACAATATATAGGAATATTATATAGATAAAGTCGTAAAAACAATGAAAAATCAGTAGATATATTGTCGGGTTTGAGTATAGTGCAACTATGTCCACTGCTTATACCCTCATACGCTCATCCCGGCGTACTCTCTCGATCCAGATAGACTCACATGGGGACTTGATAGCACGCTCCCCGATGCGGATGTCCGTAGCATCTATCGAGGATTTTATCCTGGCAAAAAAGACTGGATAGTAAAACATCAGACAAAAAGAATTACCATAGCACCGAGAACTATACTCAGCAAGACAGGGATAGAGGCTGCCAAAAAAATACTAAAAATCTATATCATCTCGCGAGTTGCAGAGCTCTGGGAATGAAAAGGACTACCAAAAGTCACGAGCATCAAGATCACAAAATCTGAGAGACGATGGGGATCATGTAGTTCAAAGAATGGGCTTTGTTTTAGTTACCGATTGGCGGAGCATATTGAGAATAACTCGAATTTCATCGATGCTATCATCATCCATGAGCTCGCTCACCTGAGAGAGAAGCATCATCAACGATCGTTCTGGGAACTGGTCTACTCCATGATGCCGGAGTATGAGAGCGTGATGCAGAATAGAGGAAATATAGAATAAATCCATTGACTTCTTCGTCTATTCGGTATGATATTGGATATATCGTATATTCATATTTATGCCATTAGCTATTGTTTCTGAGCGAGATAAATTAGATACTCCATCACGAAGATGATTTTTGTTGGCGATAACATCTATGGTTGTCTCTGGTTGCTCAACAGTCATGAATACACCCGAAAATACAGATAAAATCCGAGAAAAAATACAAAGTGGTCTACTAAAATGTATGGTTATCCTCAATAGTGGGGAGCCAAAAAAAATGCACCCCAACATGAGTATAGAGTGACCGAATAAAAATGGTAATTTTGTTTTTAGTTTTCCAGATCTCAAACACATAACAGAAGATGTCGTTGAAGTCAATCCACTCGGTGAACTCGTCACTAAAGAGATAACTATACACATAGAAAATATGATATTCGCAATAGTTGCAAGACAGAGACATGGTATAGAAAATGGAGATACATATGCGATACGTAGGATTGGTGATACCATATCGATACATAAAATATAAAAAAACTCTCAAATTTGAGAGTTTTTTTGACTACTTTGCACTCGCCATCACAGTCTCGACTATATTCGATATTTTCACATCTCCTGTGGTATCATTGTTGCGGATATAGAGTACTCCAGCGTCTAATTGGACTGATTGTGATGATGGTGGAGTTGCTGGAGCTCTACTATAGAGCCATACTTGGACTGGTGCAGTGGCGAAGTCTAGGACTCCACTTGCTGTCGTCGCGATAGCCAGACTGTGTACTGCTCCATCTCGAGCTCCGAGACCTGCGTAGTGGGAGTAGCGAGGCATGGCAAATCAGTAGTCGAGACGGGTATTGGAATAGAGGAGATATGATCCTGTATCATATACTGTACCAGTACTCGTAGTACTACACTCACCCATAGTGATATCCGTAGCTCAGGCGGCATCTGCCATACAGTTGTTGCCAAATGTCTGACGAACCTGAGGACATGGAGCTCTGATGCACTGTACCGATATGGCACCACAGACAGGAGCATATTCCATCGTACAGACACGAGTCCCCGTATCGGTACTCGGCGGTGTGACGATATTCCCATCGGTTGCTCCAGAGTCGACAGATCCAGTTGTATCTATCGGTATCGGTATGATGAGTGTACCTGATGTGGTAGAGGTGATTGGGATCGTTACTGGCGTTTTGGTAGTCCAGAACCCCTCAGAACCGAATATATAGAGAGCAAGAGCAAACACTACGAGACACGCGAGAATAGTGATCAGGACTGCGTTGAATATTTGAGAGTTTGATTTTTTCATGAGTGTAGAGAATTAGAATATATTCTATATTCCCATTGTCGACGAAATAGGAGAAAATGCAAGTGAAAATCTATCCCCACACAATCTCCTCCCTTCCCTGTTCTCTCAGATACGTATTCGTCCGAGAAAATGGTCGTGATCCGAGGAATCCACGATGAGCCGAAAATGGGCTCGGATGTGGACTCGTGATGATATGATGTTTGCTTGTATCGATGAGTGATTGCTTCTCTATGGCAGAGTTGCCCCAGAGAATGAATACGATTCATTCTCTTTTATCAGAAAGCGAGCTGATAGTTGCATCGGTGAAATTTTCCCATCACTGCTTCTGGTGACTTGCAGGCACTCACTCACGGACGGTAAGGACAGTATTGAGGAGGAGAACTCATTGTCCTGCCCAGTCAGTGAGATCGGTACGAGTTCTCTGAGATCAGATATCAGACTCCAGTTCTTTGAGTATATTACGCAGACTAGGTTGTGCCTTGGATCCGTTCGCAACAGAGAATGCGAGTCCCATAGCAGCACCAGCTGTATGATATGGATCTTGACCGAGGATCACTACTTTTACATTTTCAAAAGGAGTCACATTAAATGCTTTGAAGATATTTTGCTCTTTCGGAAAACAAATATTTTGCGAATATTCGCTTTTTATAAAACTAGATAGTGATTCCCAGTAGGATTTTTGGAATTCGGATGCAAGAGCGAGTTGCCAAGATGGTGGAAGAGATGGGAGCATAAAATGAGTATAAAAAGAAAACATGAAATATCAAAAAATATTCCCTCAGGATAAGGAAATAAGTTTTGCTATATACTACAATGATCTACCTCATCAGATATACATAATTATTCCACGTTAGAAAGAATAATTGATCAACTGAGTTCAGACCAAATATATTTATTCATACGATTTACTGGATGACCGTACAGGCATTTCGACAAGAATAACCTCCATTATTCCACCATACATTCAGACAAGTTGATTGACCAGAAATCTGACCATCACAACCATATGAGGCCCACGCACCATCAATAGCCTGTCAATCATCACAACCATGATTTTCAGCACAACTCCAAAGTGATTTAGAAGAAATACCTGTACTACTTGGCTTGTTTGTGATATTTGCCCAAGGTACAGAGCTCGCTGTATCTGCCACTCTCGCACTATCTACACGGACTCAGTATGTCGATCCACCATTCCAGCCCATGAGTGTAGGGTATGAGGGAGTCCATGCTACCGCTGAGTTTTTATTATCCACTACAAGTCCTGATGGGGATGTACTAGCAGAGGCATCGAATATGGTATGTCCTACTCCATAGTTTTTCCATGAGAGACCAGAGACTCCATTGGATGCTACAATTTTTCCTACAACATCCAGCTTAGCAGTTGGCGTAGAGGTGCCGATACCGACATTATTCGCAGTATTTACAAAGAGTGTTTCTTGGATACGAGTCTGGAAGGTTCATACACCTTCTGGATATGTTAGATATGTTGTTTTTGTTCCCGCATCAGCTGTTCCTCCAGGAGTAATAACTATATGGTTGCTGGTTCATCGGAAATATGCACGATCAGTAGAATTACCATTATCTGAATGAAAATCAATAGTTGGAAACTTTACATTCCCATTAACTTCCAGTTTTGCAGCTGGTGTATCCGTACCGATACCAAGATTACCTCCTGTATAGGAGATATTACCTCCACTATTTCTCCAGTTCACGTCTCCATATTTGGGAGATCCATCTAGGTTGAATCATACTACTGCCTGACCATCTATTGCTGGTGATGTACCAAGAACTGATTGTACGATATTTTGGAATGTCGTACATCGTTGTATACCGAAGCTAGCACCTGCTGTTGACGTAAATCATGTGATTGCAGTATTGATGCCACAATTTGTAGAATCCCTAATAATATTATTGAAATACTCACCAAACACTCCATCAGCGGTACCTGCTGATACAGAGAGTGAGATGAGTGATGCAGAGAGTATAGTCCCATAGAGGAAGTATCTAAGTTGAGATGAGAACATAGTGATGAATATTAGGAATACTGAGACAGTGTAACACAATTACCCTTTTCTCGTCAAATTTTGAGCATACTTTTTGATGTTTTTCTATTTCTCACAGATATCTGGGAGCTCGATCCGCTCAAATGCATCGACTCCATAGATCTGTACCATCTCCTCTTTGCCTCGGAGTGGTGAGTCTCCGAGATCATGGAACGAAAATAGCTCAGGATGTACGATCGCGTCATGGGTATCTCGAGAGATGATGATATGATGTGGACTCGTGTGTGTGAGTCACTCGATACGAGAGGCAGTATTGACGACATCACCGATCACCGTCGCGTCCATACGACGCTTGGTGCCGATCGTCCCCATGATGACATCTCCCGTATTGATACCGATCCCGATATCGATATAGCGTCCGATCGTGGATATCTGGAACTTGCTGATGAACTCCTGGATCTCGATCGCCGCATGGATCGCATCATCTGTATGTTCATCAGCAAATATTGCTAGCATACCATCACCGAGATACTTGTCGATATACCCATGGTGCGAGTAGATGATATCTCCGATACCATCGAAATAGATATTGAGAAGGAGCAGTGCTCTATAGGGATCACCGATAGACTCACTCACGGTCGTGAACTTCATGATGTCAAGAAACATGATAGTGAGACGCTTGCGTTCTGCAGTGCCAAGAACAATACGCTCATATCCACGAAATCCTATCTGAGAATGGATTTCTTTTGGGATAAAAGTATCGAACACCTTTTTGAAGTCATTATAGTCTTTTTTGAGAAGTTTGTTTTCGATATATGTCCGCTGAAATAAAGAGAGGAATTCAGCATTCTCTGAGAACTCCTCATCGTGAGGCATGACTACAGGATCCCGCTTATCGCGGATGAAGGCTTGAAAATGTTGGAACAATCGACCATGCTCAGTCCAATAGCGAGAGTTGATAGCAATATAGCTCGCGAGCATCGCGAAGCTGAGTGTGATAATGATAATGAGATATATGAGGATATGTGACTCGAGGGCGTAGAGACTCATCCAGGCTATGAGTGACAGATTGAGTATGAGAAACGACGAGAGGAGGATATTATTGGTACGAGAGATACTAGTTCGCATAGAGTGATAGATGAATATAGCATCACTCTATCACAATATGAGGAAATATACAAAAAATCCCACACCTGACCGTGTGGGATTTTTTTACAAAGCTATTTGTACTGAGACTAGACCATGCTCGTGCTCGATGTCGTGATCTCGAGTTCTGATGAGCTATACTCATCATCGAACTGTCCATCTCGCTCATGAGCAAAGTACTCACCAACATCTCGATTGTTATCGAAGTATTGGAGCGTAGGAATGAGACGACCGATGATGACATTCTCCTTGAGTCCATCGAGATGATCGACCTTGCGTGAGCAAGAGGCATCTACGAGGACACGGACTGTCTCCTGGAACGATGCAGCCGAGAGCCAACTCTCCGTGAAGAGAGAGATCTTCGTCAGACCGAGGAGGAGGTCCACACCGAGTGCCTCTGTTCCACCTGTTTTCGCGAGCTCCTTGTTCTCCTTGCGGAATCGGATCACATCGACGATATCACCAGGGAAAAACGTAGAGTCACCAGCATTGGTAATACGGATCTTCGAGAACATCTGACGAGCAATGAGCTCGATATGCTTAGCATTGACCGTCTGACCCTGAGATGAGTAGATCTCCTTGATATCATTGACAATATACATCTCCGTTGCGAGCATACCGGCCGTATCCATGAGGGATTGGAGATTGATATGTCCTTCTGTGAGTTTGCTACCGATCTTGACCATATCACCCTCGCGGACGAGGATATTGCGACCTGCTGGCACCTCGAACGTGACACGCTCGAGACCGAGATCCTCGACTGTGATCACATCATCTGTGAGCTTGGTCACGAGACCTGAGTGAGTGGCTTGGACTTTTTGTTTTGATTCTTTTGACTTGGCGATGATCTGCTTGACCTCGATCGTATCACCCTTCGCGATA
>JAYTJD010000094.1:0-4006 GCA_043731405.1 Candidatus Altimarinota bacterium | reverse complement strand
ACGGAGTGCCTCGTATCGCATTCGCGAACAAGATGGACAAGACGGGTGGTGATTTCATGATGACATACGAGTCTATCATCAAGCGTCTCGCTGGAAACAAAGTCATCCCTATCCAGCTCCCTATCGGTCAGGAGAACGAGTTCTCTGGTATCATCAACCTCATCAATATGAAGGCGTATACTTTTGATGGGAAGATGGGTGAGAAGGTCATCGAGATGGAGATCCCAGCATCACATCAGGCTGATGCAGACAAGTGGCATGCAGCTCTCGTCGAAAAGGCAGCAGAGCAAGATGATGAACTCATGAACAAGTTCTTCGAGAACGGTACACTCACAGAGGCTGAGATCATCCAAGGTATTCGCAAGGGTGTTATCGCAGATATGGTCTACCCACTCATGTGTGGATCTGCCCTCATGAACAAGGGTGTACAACTCGTCCTTGACGCGGTTGTCAACCTCCTTCCATCTCCTCTTGACGTCAAGGGTGGTATGGCAACGGGAGTTGACCCTGATGATATCGAAAAGGTGATCACTCTCAAGCAGGACCCAAACGAGACTCTTGGTGCTATAGCATTCAAGATCATGACTGATCCATTTGTCGGTCGTATCACATTCGTCCGTGTCTATGCGGGTACTCTCAAGTCTGGATCATACGTCCTCAACTCTGTCACCGGAGAAAAGGAGCGTATCGGTCGACTCCTTCAGATGCACGCCAATACTCGAACTGAGATCGATGAGATCCCAGCAGGTAATATCGGAGCCATCATCGGACTCAAGGCTACAAAGACTGGAGATACTCTCTGTGATATCAACCATCCAATCCTCCTCGAACGTATGGTGTTCCCTGAACCAGTGATCTCGATCTCGGTAGAGCCAAAAACTAAAGCAGATCAGGAAAAGATGGGTATGGCTCTCAATAAACTGGCTGAAGAGGATCCATCGTTCCGTGTATCGTCGAATCCAGAAACAGGACAGACGATCATGGCGGGTATGGGTGAGCTCCACCTCGAGATCCTCGTGGATCGTATGAAACGCGAGTTCAAGGTAGAGGCCAATGTCGGTGCTCCACAAGTTGCCTATCGTGAGACGATCACTGCTACAGTGACTGATGAGCGAGGTACACACAAAAAGCAATCAGGAGGTCGTGGACAGTTCGGTGATGTGGTCATCACGTTCGAGCCGATCACTCCAGAGATGCGAGCCGCAGATCCAGAGGGTCTCGCTGAGGAGACAGTATTCCTCAATAAGGTCGTCGGTGGTGTTATCCCTCGAGAGTTCATCCCAGGAGTCGAGAAGGGTCTCAAGACTGCCTATACTCGTGGTATCATCGCTGGATATCCTATCGTTGATGTGAAGGCTACTCTCACATTCGGTTCGTACCATGATGTCGATTCCAATGAGCTCGCGTTCCGTATGGCGGCGATCAAGGCATTCCGTCAGGCAGCTCGCAAGGCAAAACCTGCACTCCTTGAGCCAATCATGCTCGTCGAGGTCAATACTCCAGAAGAGTATATGGGTGATGTCCTCGGCAATCTCAACTCAAAACGAGGACAGATCATCGAGATGACAGAGCGAGGTATGGCGAAGATCATCCGAGCCCATGTCCCTCTCTCTGAGATGTTCGGATACTCGACAGATCTACGCTCATCGTCTCAGGGTCGAGCTACCTACGCTATGGAGTTCGCTCACTATGCTCAGGTTCCGAACAATATCACAGAAAAAATCCGAGCAGAACGCGGAGTGAAGTTCGAGGAAGATGATGAAGAGTAGAAATATGAAAAAGTCCCCTACGAAAGTGGGGGACTTTTTAGTGCGAGAATTTCATTTGTATGTAGTGCTTCTTGTTGCGATGAATGCTTTGAGTATCTCGCAAGAATACTGCTGATATTAGCAACATCAGATTCTGATAGAGTTATATTTTTTGATATTTCATTTCGTATAGCACTTGTATTTATTACTATTTCGTTTGGACAACTGATTTTCTTAAGAGAACCTCTATTTGAAAATACAACCATTCATTTTATATGATTTTTATATTCTGGAATTAGTTTTTCCAGACTTTTGCTATGAGAATAGTTCTGCCTGATAGGATTATAGAATCGAAACTTTGTCCATTTTGAAAAAGATTGCGTCCACTGAGTATCATGCGAATTACCAAAAATCCAACCTCGATAATCTTTTGATTCTATGACATAGATTCAACTTTGATGAACAAATATCAAATCTACCTCAGTATCTGTAACAGTTTCCCCCTGAGGTAGATAGATATTTGTAAATATTTTACTATGTCAATTAACTTTTTCGAGTTCCCGATATATACAGTATTCTCCATAGAGTCATAAGTATTTCTTGAAAATATACCGTAAAATCCAAGAAGAATCCTCTAAAAAAAGTCAGGCATGAACACTCCAAAAACTAAATAGACTTTGAGTACGATAACTGCTCTTTTGCCATAAGAAGTAAAAGAATCCGAAAGCAGAAGAGACAATCAATACTGATAATAGATATAATTCGTACATAGAATATTTAAAGATATTAAAAGTCTACCACGAATATTGGTTTTCTCCAAAACAATCCCCTCTCATTTCTGAAAGGGGATTGTTTTTTGGATTGAACTCAGATTATTTGAGTTGTTCTTCGATATTACCAGAGATCTTGATAGATGGTTTGAGAGTTTTTGCTCCGAGTGCCCATTTTGCGGGACAAGCAGTTCCTGGATGTGCCTCCATGAACTGTAGGGCAGTGATCTTGCGGATGAGTTCTTCAGAGTTGCGACCGAGTGGACCAGATGTCACCTCGATACCACGACATACACCATGTGGATCGATGATATAGGTTCCACGACCAGCAATGCCTGACTTCTCGTCGAGGATATTGTACGCAGCAGCGATCTCTGTATTGTGATCTGCGAGCATCATATATGGGAAATTTTTCATGAGTCCTTCGTGTTTGACCCAGGCTCGATGCGAGAATATCGTGTCTGTAGAGACAGCGAGAACCGTGACTCCGAGTTCATCGAATTGATCCTTTGCCTCTGCCATATCCTTGAGCTCTGTAGGACATACGAAAGTGAAGTCAGCCGGATAGTAAAAAAGTACTACCCATTTTCCATGGACATCTTCAGAGGATATATTGGTTTCATCATCCTTGATAGGATCATAAGCGGGAAGGTCAAATCGAGGAGCAGGAGTATCGATTTTGACTTGTTCGTAAGAGTACTCCTCGTGGGCACTGTGGTCGTGTCAGCAAGACATAGTAATAGTAGATTAGTTATTAGAAATTAGGTTTAGAAAAACCAGGAGACAGTATAGAGAATTCACTCAAAAAATCAAATTATATGAGAATAAATCTCATATAATTGAGACTAATCACCGAGCATCGATCGGAGCATCCAGGCTCGTTTGTCGATCTGTCGCAGCGATCCAACGATGATATCCTGTGTGACGGCGTCATCCTCAGTAGATGCTGCGAATTGTGTCATTTTTGCTGATATTTTCTCATAGTCGGCGAGCATATTTTTTTGCATATTTCGAGCGGTCATCGGGAGGGCATACTCTATGAGCTGAGCCTCTCATAGGAGATCTGATATAGCGGACATAGGATTCATCCGGAGAGCTCGGATCCGCTCTGCGAAGAGATCAGTCTCATCTGAGAGCTCACTATAGATGTCACCGAAGAACTCATGGTCATCCTCGAAGTGGGGACCGACTACATTCCAGTGGCAGAATCTCGCATTCTGAGCGGTGACGGTATAGAGGGCGATGAGATGGTTGAGGGCTGTGAGAGATGGGTTGTTTTCCATAAGTGTTATATTAATAATTAGGATTTCCATTATATTCTTTTTTCATGGAAATCAAATTATAGTGAGAATTATTCTCACTATAATGTCTTGCAATTATGGATTTTTCTCTATAATCATGATATGCAATTGCAGAGATATACAACCCGTATCATCTCATATTAGAGAGAGGTTTTTATGACCCCTCTTTTTTTATATTCCTAACTTT
>JAYTJD010000093.1:0-4022 GCA_043731405.1 Candidatus Altimarinota bacterium | reverse complement strand
TTGACAATATTCGTCATAATTCACTATCTTTGAGTCATTTTCCTCTCTTGTCTGCGACTCCCATAAAGACGAGTTTGGTGTAGAGTTTTTGTAGTTCGTCGTAGGATATCTTGCTCGAGTATCATTTTTTGACGGTATATGGATTGAGCCGAGTGATATCTATGATATCTGATTCTCGCTCACCATGTGATCGGAGGTATCTGATATAGAGTGTGTTGCGGAGACTACCCATCCAGCTCCCGAGCCACTCATCGATCTTGCTCGTGGCAGTGAGGCGATGGAGGATATCGAGTGCAAGTGATATATCGAGTGCTATGATCGCATCCGAGAGTGCGAACATCGTACCTCAGCCATATCCATGACAGAGTTCTAGTATGTCACTTTTTTCTAGTTTTTTGCCACTATTCTCAGTCAATATGATCATCTCGATCGTATGAGCGATATCGTGTCCGATGAGTGGATTCATCGGTTCATCTTTGCTCCGAGAGGACTCCGCTGATCTATAGGTCGAGAGTACCAAGGCGAGAGTATCTGTGTCTATATCTGATCTCGATTCCCATGCGGCAGCATCCCAGATGGTATCGATTTTCCTCGTATCGGCATTTTTGTGGAGCCAACTCATGAGTCATTCTTCTTTTTCTCAGATATTGTGGAAGAGGAGATAGTGATCATCTGGGATATCTGATATCTTGTCACTGAGTATCCGCTCCAGTCACTCAGTTTTACTTTTGCGATCTCGCCCACCACGGAATATGAATAGTCGCTTCTCCGCGAAGAGCCCACTCATCAGAATTATATTGCCGATTCACTTCATCGAGTCTTTGTCCCCGAGGTCGTAGCGATCGATATTGATATCCCCGAACTTGCCACGAAATACCCCGAGCCATCTCTCGAGCTCGAGCTCTACGCCGTAGCTATCATTGCCCGTGATATGGATGATATTCTTGTGAGGGATAAAAATAGAGATTAAAAGATAAAAGTTGTATCTATTGTAGGTATTTTCTTCGCTTTTCAACTTTACTTTCGAGATTTTGTCCTAATATGGAGTCATATGATCCGAATATCTCTCCTCATCTTGATGATATTGCTCCTCGTATCGTGTACGAGTCAGGGATATCAGACCGTCGAGATCGTGTGAAAAGATAGCCAAAACGGACAAATAATGGTACGAGGGATGGGAGTCACGCTGTCAGTTGATCAGATCCTCACGAGTGCTCATGTGGTGCGAGATGATCGACTCGTATATGAGGTAGGATGAGTGATATATCAGGTGAGTGATAGAGATATGACAGGGGATAGGGCAGTGCTATCGCAGACGCAAGGTGCAAAAATCCAAACTCAAATCCCCAGACTCCAACAAATCCAAAAATGAGACCCGATATTCACCGAGGTGAGTAGATCTGGATCGATCGTGAGGATAGCAGGGAAGGTGATAAATCCGAGTGGGTCAGTCACAGGCTATGATATGGCAGGACGAGTCGTGACTCTCTCAGGTATAGTCCTGACAGATCTTGATCTCCAGCCAGGAGATAGTGGTGCTCCGATATTCACCACCCAGTGAGAGATAGTAGATGTGGTACATGTGAGATAAAACAAAAACACCCGAGAGGGTGTTTTATGTAGTTGGAAAGAATTATGCTTTGGGTTTTAGATGGTCTTTCATTGCTGCAACTATTTTTTCTTGATCAGGTAAAGTTAATCAATTTAGAGATTTTCTTAAGTCTTCTTCAGTAATATTCTCTTTCAGGTGTTTTTTTACCTCATCTGTAAGATTAGTTACCTTGGCAGTTTTTACGTCTATTGATGCTTTTGTAATTCCTCATATGTTTATATTGATCGATTCAGATCAAGCAACTCATGATTTTACAAATGTTCCACTTGTTCCAGTTCCTCCATTTGTTCCTGTCCCGCCTCCAGTACCAAGACCATTATTTATCAGAGTAAGGAATTCTTTCTTCTCATGATCGCTATGGAGGTCATTTTTGTTTGTATCTTTCATGAATGTGTTGATATTCTTTTGCGCAGTTGAGTCTGTAATTCCAATCGCTCGTAATCGGATATTTCTTTCTTCGTCAGTTTTGAGTCATTTTAATATTTCAGCCATCTTTTTGACAGCATCAGAATGATATGCCCCCTCTCGTGAGAGTGCTTGTTTCTCAAGAGTATTGAGCGGTGATGTTCCACTTGTCGTTTTATCTACAATTCATTGTCCTACATCAGTAGGCATATTCTTATCTGCATTGAGGAGTTTACCAACCCCACTCTTCTCGAATCTTTTGGTATCAGCAGATGAGAGTGCACTCTGCATACTCTCAGGTACTCTTGCCATACTATTCGCACTCATTCCGAGTCCAGGAATAGGTGTATATTTCGGTATGCTCTTCGCGAGAGATCCAACCTGTTGTCCGATCTTCTCGAACGGCTCGACTGCCATTGCGACTGCTTTGCTCACATTCTTCGCTGCCATGAATGCCATCCATATGAATACAAGAGCGATGATATCGATGATGAGTGTACCGAACATACCACCAACAGCATCGAGAGTACCAGGTATATTGCTATCTGTTACGGTATCTGAGTTTGATGCACTTCAATAGAAGAACATGTTGATATCTCCATATGTAAAGGTCGTTCTAGAATATGGTTCATTACCATCTTTCATGATCTCTCTTGTGATTTTATTGTCAGGACTACCCATTATATTGAGAAGAGTACATTTTTCACTTGTACAACTACTTGATCAGCCACTTCCATTTAGTTTTCATCCATTTACTGCACTGATCATGATCAGTCCGAATGAGAGCGAGAGCCCTACGATAGCCGGGACGAAGCAGAGTCCGACGAACTCCTTGATCGTGAATGTATCCTTGTTCTCCCCCATCATCGCAGATCCAGCGACGAACTGGAATGTGAAGAGTGGAGAGAATATGGCATATACCCATAGCTTTATTGCTCTTACCATTAACATAGCTGCAAGAGCGAGTACAAGTATTCCGAATACCGCAAACATTATCACACTCACGATCGATGTATGCACTATATCAAGAACTGCTTTCGCTATATCTACTCCAGATTTCAATGTGGTAATTTCTTTAAACTTAAAGATAGAATATCCATATATAACTAACGGACCATACATTCATCCTGCCTTTTCCATAAATGCTCTCGGGGTAATACAGTCAATTGGACATTTTGAAAGAGATACACTTGACTTTTTTTCTTGGGCTCCAACTTGAATAGTCTTAGGGATAGACGGAGTTGTACTGTACCAAGTTGAATCTGTTATTGTTTCCTGTGGTATCGTCATCACTGATGCGGTGACGACGGACGAGAGTGATATCGTCCACTGGACGAACCACCAGGTGAATGGTACCATGAGGATACCTAGTGCGAGCTTGGGTAGCATCACCTTGTAGGAGAAGGACTCCTTCCCGAACATCGTCCCGAGGGCGATGAGGATGAGGAGGATCGCATAGACAAAATATACGATATTGGACACCGTCACCCAGAGTGAGTACATCGGAGTACGTAGGCCAAATAGATCACCACTCGTCCAGTCTGGAGACATGAGCCATCCGACGAAGAGGATGATCGGAGTTATCATGGCTGAGAGCACAGCCAGTATGATATTGAGAGTATTTATAATATTGTTATACATCGTAAGCTGATCAATTGAGGCTGCTGCTGGTGGATTGGCACATGGTATAGGTCATACTCCATTTGCATCACACGCCGCATATACTCCATTCCTCTCATATGATACACTCACTATGTTATGACCCTGATCCGCAGTCTCGATATGTACACTGCCAAAAAATCCACCCAGAGCGATGAGTGAGAGTACCGAGTATGTGAGGAGGCGTCGTATGAGCATAGAGATACAATGATGAATATGCATCCATTAGACCACATTTTGTATTTTTTTGCAAATATTTTGTATTTTCGATGTGTTTTTCTATACTGTGTTCGCTCCCACCTCAAACTGGGAGTGGGAGATTATTCTTAACCCCTCATTATTATGA
>JAYTJD010000092.1:0-4026 GCA_043731405.1 Candidatus Altimarinota bacterium | reverse complement strand
CTACGGAGGGATGGCAGAGTGGTTGATTGCAGCAGTCTTGAAAACTGCCGTGCCGCAAGGTACCCAGAGTTCGAATCTCTGTCCCTCCGCCATTTGATATATAAAAAAGTTCTCTTCATCGAGAACTTTTTTATTTTTATATCACATTCTATTTTCCTATTTTTGTATACTTCCTAATTCGTGATAATAATATAGAGCTTATCTGCATCATCTCCATTTTTATCGAGTGGTCAGGCTGTCACCATCTCATTGATATATGTGGAATTAGTGAGATTGCTACCAGTCGCATAGTTGGCTCAGGTTGTCTGTCTCTCCATACGAGCTGCAAGTACACCATAGGATGTAGTACTCGAAAGTTGAGCATAAAAATATGAGCCCGGTATGAGACAAAGACCTATACTTGGATTCGCTGCTTTTGGATCATTATGTAGAGCACCAGTACCACCAAGCTGAGCAAATTGTTTATCCTTTAAGGATGAGGCATTGGTCCAACTGCGTATATCTGATATACAACGTGAAGTCGTAGTTCCTGGTGCATCTGTATTGTTCGGATATACACCGTAAATACGACTATAGTCCTGGAATTTGGATGACATCGACTTGATATCTGAGAGTCTCTGCACATCTCGTCCACGAGCGTAGTATGCGGTCATCTGAGGAAACATAGCCACTACGAGCGTGCCGATGATCGCAATGACGATCATGAGCTCAACCAGGGTAAATCCAGTACGACGGAGAATCATAATCACAAAAATACGGAGTAAATATACTCCGTATTGTATCGAACTCAACTCATAATGCAAGTACTAGTTGCGAACAATATATCCCGAACCGAATCACTTGCTGAATGTATCTACAATAGTGAGGGCATTATCAGCAAATGGTCCACCCTGATATGGAGTCACTGATCCAGTATTACCACCACTGATATTCTCGAATACTGCAGAGATAGTAAATATCCTGGCAGCAGTAGAGAGTGTACCAGTACCATATCCATAAGCACCTCCAGTATTGCCACAATTATTGGATCTGAGTGCAACAGGATCAACTGGGAATTTTGAGAGATATCCTGAGAGTGCTCACGCATTGACGCACATGGCAAAACCACTCGCTGAGGCACTGAGAGGAATAGGGAGAATGAGTCTATCCATTAGGAAAGTGGCATGAGCATTCGATATTTCTTTGACGTCAGCGAGTCGCTGAGTATCTCGTCCTCGAGCAAGGTATGACGTAAGAGATGGGAAGAGAGAGACAGCAAGGATTCCGATGATCGCAATCACGATCATGAGTTCGACGAGGGTGAATCCTCGAGTAATGAATTTCATAGGGGGAAATATTAAAAAAAATAATACACAGAGAACTTCCTGTGTATTATTAGTGATAGGAAGTATACCTAACTTTGAGAGCTAGTTACGAACAACATATCCTGAACCTGTACCCTTGAGGAATGTATCAACAGTAGCACTGACTGCTGGAACAATATTTGTACCTTGGTATGGAGTAACGGATCCAGTGTTACCACCATTTGCATTCTCGAATATAGCAGAGATAGTGAATGTGCTAGTACCGCCAGCATCAAGACCAGTACCATATCCATATGCACGAGTATCTGGAGTACCTGCGGTACCACAGTTCGCAGTACGCCCTGCCGTAGGGTCCACTGGGAACTTCGCAAGGTATGATGTCATAGTTGCAGCACCTGAATTGACACACATAGCAAGACCAGGAGTAGCAGTTGATGCCATCGACGGAGGAGGAGTGAGCTTATCGAGTTGCCATCCAGCAAATGCTGTTACGATTTCTTTGATACCTGCAACACGAGATGTATCTCGTCCACGAGCGAGATAGCTAGTGAGTGATGGGAAGAGAGCGGCAGCTAGGATACCGATGATCGCGATGACGATCATGAGCTCGACGAGGGTAAAACCCTTAGGAGAAAGTTTCATAGAAATGAATGAAAAAGAAATAAAGCGAATGCATAATACCAATACTAGTATTGAAATCAAGAGATATTATAGAGACATTTTTGTTTGTATACGTATACATCAATAATTGGTTGGATATCACGATTTCGTAGTGTATACTCGTGAACTATATCCTCGACGTGTCAATATACTTGATCATATACTCAGTCGAGAGCTCGTATCCTCGACTGCGGTAGTACTCTCTCGCACCCACTCAGGATATGACGGCTATTTTTTTGACAGTTGGGTATTTTGATTTGATTATATCTTCGCATTTTGCGAGCATTTTCTTTCCCATTCACAGATGCTGACCGGCTACAGCAACCTGTAATAGGGGGTTTTGCTCAGCAATACTTTTTACCCCTACGGGTATCTGATCTCAGAATACATGCAACTCGCGAATCAGTGCAGCACTATCGAGCTCGGGGATATAATGTGGATCATTCGTGAATATCTGAGATGGGATACGGAGCCTACATACCCCGAATAGCGTCCGATCGACTGGATCAATCATCTGGATGAAGTACTCGTGTCCGCCACTCGCCTCATACATCGTCACATCGAGTATGGCGTCATGAGGATCATTGGCTCTGGCTCGGATTTCACGAGCCGATATATCATGACGGGTGATCCCACGAGCTCGCATCGCGATCTCAGTGACCTGACGCAAGTTTGCCAGCTTGGAACCCGCGAGGATCTCATGAGCGGGAATATCACGATACATACGATTGAGTCTCACGTACTCCGGGATCATCCCCTGGAGCTCAGCCATGAGTGGGATCAATATATCATCCTCGTATGGGACGAACTCACCTCTCTCCCAGATCTCCGTGAGCTCAGAGTTGGGAGTCACGACCATCGGATAGATCTTGATCTCGTCAGGACGATAGTCAGGAGATGCGAATATCTCCGCCATACTGGATCTATCGAGATCTGGAGTCGCACCCAGGAGTCCTGGCATCATATGTACAACTACCTTGAATCCAGCGTCTTTCAATAATTTGGTGGCTTCTATGGATTCCTTGTTCCCATGTCCCCTTTTATTCAGCTCATTGATATCATCATGTGTCGTCTGATATCCGATCTCGACTCGTGTGACGCCATAGGAGCGGAGTCGGATGATCTCTTCGGGAGTGATCCAGTCAGGACGAGTCTCGATCGCCATACCGATGACTCGACTCGTGGCAGTCTCATTGCGTTCTTTTGCCTCGGCGAGTGTCTGAGATGGTACCCAGTCAGGATCAACAAAAGTCAACGCAGAAGTAAATGGAGAGTTCTTATCACTTGGTTCTTTTTGACATATGTTGCGAAATCCGAATGCAGTATGAGCATCATAGATATCACGGATAAAATCCTCCTGATATTGCTCTGGATAGACGCTCCAGGTGCCACCGATGATCCGTACATCACACTTCGATATCGCATTGCCCGTCATACGTAGTGATTGCAATCGATTCTGTATCTGACGGAACGCATCGAACTCATTCATCTCCGCCCGCTGTACGGCTGGCTCGTCACTGATATAGCTCTTGGGCAGTCACTCGTAGGTCGGACAATAGACACACTTGCCCGGACATCCCCAGAACTTGGTGAGGAGAGATATCACCGAAACTCCCGAGAGTGAACGAACGGCACGCTTGCGGAGTACCTTGCGGATACGCAGCTCATCAACTATCTTCCCGAGACTCAATAATTCCTCATACCGCTCGATCATCTCGATATGCGATGGTCACTCGGATACTCGGTACTTCGCGAGGGTATTATTTTTGACCTTGTGGAACGCGTCCTTGGTCGCGATTGCTGGATTGTCGGCCAGTGCATGGAGGATCTCGTCGATGATAGTATTCTGTTGCATAGAGTGTAGAATATAGGGATTTTTGCCAAAATATCAAGCAGTAGTATCGTTTGACTTTTGCGTCTCTTTTTATATACTGCCCTTGCTCTAGATATCAGATCTGATCCGATCAGTCTCTATCTATTATCTCAAGCGGGGGTAACATAAAAGAGTGAGTGTACTAAGGCTTCAACCCTTGGGTGTACCGGTTCGAACCCGGTTCCCCGC
>JAYTJD010000091.1:0-4029 GCA_043731405.1 Candidatus Altimarinota bacterium | reverse complement strand
TTCCTGTAGTTCCAGTTCCTGTAGTTCCAGTTCCAGTCGTATTTGCGAAGAGTGCAGGCACGAGCAGTATCGAGGTGATAGCGGCGACTATGATATAGTTTTTCATGAGAAGAAAGATAAAGAATTGTTATACTATGGAGTATAGAAAATAAATCTGGATATTTAGTTAACGAATATTACTCGAACGTAACAGATTATCTCACTAAAATGATTTTTTACAAGGTTCTTCACCATTTTTTCATACAAAACTCACACAAAAATACACCTTGCGAAACATGGAAATACCATTGGAGTACGACCTATTTCTTATATTTTCTCACTCCAGTCTGCCCACCAGATGGTGTCATCTTTTCGGTATGCGGATCCATTTTTGCTATAACTGAGAATTTCTCATTCAACAATCCACTCTATCTCGTGACTCCCACGATATACCAATAGTATACCATGAGGAGTGGTGATCATAACATTCCCATCGAGAGTATGGAACTCTATATCAGCGTATGAGAGACTATCTGGGAGGATGATATCTCGGGTGCGATCGAGTGGATCTCCAGAGTGACGGATGATGAGATGTGGTTCTCATTCTCTATTTCAGACAAATAGATTCTCCTCTCAGAGTATGGATATATGGAGGATCTGATCGAGTAGGGGTGATATTTTTGTTTCTTTTGGATCCTGAGGAGTGAGGGTACCGGAGTTGTTGTCATAGAGAATACCATCAATGGAGATAACCCTCGTGAGATCTATGACTCCTGTCTGACTCCATGACTTCCCGATAGTCCCATTGCTCAGCTCTGTGATGGATCCACTACGAGCGATGAGACGATCTCGGATATCGAGTATCCCTGTCATATATTTGCCTGACTCTGTGAGGATACTACGTGTCTGAGGACACGAGAAGACCCCATATTCCCACTCGACATTCGGACAAGTACTCACGAAGTTGTCTATATCAGTATTTGCTCTCGTGAGTCGAGTTAACTCCCAGCTTAGAACTCCTGTATTATTTTTGAAATATTTGCCCCCGATATGATCAAGTGTACCACTATAGCTCAATCTCCCACTCGCAGTTGAACCTGACCAGACGAGTCCACTCGCTGTTTTGGTGATATAAGTATCATCGCTGACTTGGTATATTGATTGTACTCTCTGGAGTTCACTATAGGTAGGAACAGGGAGGAGGGAGACTTTTTCTATGAAAAATGGCTTCTCGCGATCGATCCGAAATCTCATCGTATTCGATAGATATCCGGATCCAGCTACTTGCATCGTATAGTCTCCGTAGTCACTCATCCGTTTTTCATTGTTCCCATAAGCTCCGCTTCCGAGGAATATCGTTGCATCTATAGGGGTGGTTTTGACATTGATGATGCCAAACGATCTGATCAGGTCAGAGGATCCAGACCCCGTGTCACTTCCTGACTCAGAGAATATCCGTCGCATTCCAAGTCTAACATCAGGATAGTATCCCTGGAAAAAATAATACAAGAAAAATGCACACACAAAAACAATAAGCCAAAAGAGTCTGGCGGCTCGCCGTTTTCGGATGATTTCGAGTTGGTAGGATTCGATCATAGATATCTGATAGTTAGTGAGGATAGTGAGTGTATATTGTCATTAACAATGTATACTCACTATCTTCTATTTTTTTCTCTCCATCTTCTCAGTGCTATCGAATGAGTCGATCCGTTTCCCGAGAAATAGTCGGATCTGGGACTCGATCGCAGGTATCGAAAAGAGTGTAAGAGTGAGCACAGGGACGGCGATCCACTGGATCATATTCCATACATAGTCGAGAGCGGTGAAGTGGGTATATCGCCGCATGATATGGATAGAGAGGATACTCGGGATGATGATCGTTGCGAACAAGATCGTGAATATGAGGGAGCTCGCGATCGGCACAGTGAATGTCGCCAAGGAGTGATCTATCGAAGTGAATACGCCTGGTACATATCCGATGAAAAAGAGCATAAATGGTCCACCCGCCCAGAAGAGGTGATTGTAGACAAGATAGATCGTTTTACGGATTTTCTCGGTGGTTTTGATTTTTTTATTTTTCAGGAACTCAGGCAATACAAACTCGATATCAGTACAGCCCCATGACCAGCGACGCAACTGCTTGTACTGAGATCTGATTGTTCTATACAGATTCTTTTCATCGACGAGATCCATCTCACAGATCGCAGGAGTATGTATTATGCGGAATACTCCATCCCAACCGAAGTAGCTCCTCCAGTATTGCATTCCATCCTCGACGATCGAGGTAAGCGACCAATATTTGGCCCTATGCAGACATAGGAGAGATTGTCCATACACGGCGAAGTTGCGATAGAACTCAGGATTCTGACTCTCGAAAAATTGCCACATCGTTGTCCCGATCCCGATGATGCGAGCAAAGAAATGTCCCTCTCGCCAGTTGTTGGAATATATCGGAGTGTACTGGTAGATGGCATGATCACGCATATCTGTCTGGAGGAATGTCGATGTGATAATCATGAAAAAATTCACCTCTACCTTGGTGTCTGTATCGATCGTCGAGACGAATGTATGATGAGGATCAAGCTCTACTATCTTCTCATATTGTCTGATTGCATAGGTGATATTAGCTCACTTCACTCGGCCCTCTCCCTCTATATCTGATGGATGGACGATATTCACGATCTCTATGCCATTTCCGTTGTATTCCTGTATGATCCGCTCTGCATGTCGAGCTCCATCAGGGGCACGACCCTCGGTGGCGAGGAGAACTATGATATTCTCCTTGTATGGATAGAGCGTATTGCGGAGTGCGATGATATTATCTTCGATGACATTGTATGGCTCTGTATATATGGGTACGATGACGATATGTTTCAGATTTTTGGCTCATCTCGACACGATTGTATCTCGGCTCCAGTCCTTTTTTTCGAGTTTGAGGAGGCGGATATACGACTTCAGGACATAGTAGTACGACTCGAACACTTTCACTGACCAGTAGGAGATATAGAGTGCGATGAAGAACAATCCCGTCTCATAGTGGATCTGCATCAGGGCAAGTGGCAAGAGAAATGTCCCGATCAGAGCGAGGAGGGGGATTTTTGGGAGCCAGTAGGTGAGTATGGTATATTTGGACATTTGGACAGTATTATAGCGTATTTCTGGATTTTGCAACTCGGGAGTAGGGGAAAAATAAACACTTTTTTGCAAAAAAATCTATTCTTCATATATTGCACATATGAATATACTCTTCTCATCACATGGCTTCGAGCTCTCAGAGTCTGAGGTTGCTCAGTTCGAGCACTTTCTCTCGCTTTTTATCGAGTACAATGCCCATACCAATCTCTCAGCAATTCGAGAGAGAGACGATATTATAGAGAAACACTTCATCGACTCGCTCTATGGAGTGAGTATCGCAAGTGAGATAGTCGAACATACGAGCACTACACCAGTCAGACTCCTCGATATCGGATCTGGTGGTGGCTTCCCAGGCATCCCACTCAAACTCGTTATGCCAGAGATCGATGTCACACTCCTCGATAGTGTCGGCAAGAAGGTGAAGGCAATGAATCACTTCGTCGAGAATCTGAAACTAGAAAATATCAGGGCCATCCAGGATCGAGCAGAGAACCTCGCGAAGAGTCCAGATCACAAGTGACAATACGATATCGTAGTATCTCGAGCGACGGCGTATATCACGGATATACTGTTCTACTCGGCCCCATTTCTCACTCGTAACTGACGGATCATCCTCTACAAGATGCCAGGCGAAGATGAGAGACGAGATATCGGGCAAGCCTGCAAAAAATATAGACTCAAACTCACGGGAGAACTCGAATATGAGCTCGGTGGTAAACCTCGGATCATCTATGTATTCGCACGAGCATAGTTTTTCGAAAAAAGTTTTGACAACAGGACAGGTTTTTATACAATGCGTGAGCTTTGTTACTCCTCGCGGGCGTAGCTCAATGGCTAGAGTCTCTGCCTTCCAAGCAGACTGTTATGGGTTCGAGTCCCATCGCCCGCTCCATTTTGATTGATACTTAGATTTTT
>JAYTJD010000090.1:0-1589 GCA_043731405.1 Candidatus Altimarinota bacterium | reverse complement strand
GATTATATTTCTCTACTCCAAAAAGGTTGTATCCTTCACGGCGGCAGAGTTTCATTTTTGGTCCAGTGTATCGCATACTTGAGAATTTATGATTTAGAATTGAATGGAGAACTTATTTTAGAGTTTTCGAGCCTTACGCTTGCGGCATCCGTTGTGTGGAACTGGAGTGATATCAAAGATTGCATTGATGTCGACACCTGCTATAGCAATACCACGGACTGCTTGCTCACGACCTGATCCAATACCTTTCACGTAGACATTAGCCTTCTCTACTGAGTGGAGAGTCTTTGCCTTGCCTACTGCATTCTCGCTCGTGATCTGAGCAGCGTATGGAGTTGCTTCACGAGCTCCTTTGAATCCTGATGATCCACCAGTTGCCCAAGTGAGTACCTGACCATCGAGAGATGCGACGACCACATGAGTGTTATTGAGAGTTGCTGTGATGAAGATATTTACTTCAGCAATATTTTTACGAGTTTTTTTTGACCGGCGGAGTTTTGGAGTAGCCATAGAGAGATTATTATATTGTATGGAGGGCTTTGGATTCTCACTTTGGTGAGAATCTTCGAGGAAAGAATTACTGTGATAACGTTGTAGTACTTCCTACGGTTTTACTTCTTTTTATTCATGATTGCGACCGCTTTTCCTTTACGAGTACGAGCATTGGTCTTGGTGCGTTGTCCACGGACTGGAAGACGCTTCTTGTGTCGAGATCCGCGGTATGATCCGATATCTTGGAGAGTCTTGATATTTGATGAGATCTCACGGCGAAGATCACCCTCGATAACATATCCCTTGAGTTCCTCACGGATGAGATCGAGCTCAGATTCTGAGAGCTCACTCATCTTTTTATTGTGAGCGATCCCTACCTTAGTGAGGATCACTTTTGCGAGTGATCGTCCAACACCGAATATATACATCAGTGAGATTTCAGCATGTTTGGAATCAGGGAGATTAACTCCGGCAATACGAGCCATAGGTGGAATGTTAGAATTTTAGATTAGAAGTTGTAGAGAGTATATTCTCGTGGATTACCCTTGACGCTGCTTGTGCTTTGGCTCTTCACAGATGACACGGACAACACCCTTACGACGGATGATAACACATTTTTCACAGATTTTTTTGACTGATGGACGGACTTTCATGGGAAGAAAAGTTAGAGGAGTATTACGAGCTTAATCAGGGATGATACTGTATTTCTCATTCCTTGATTTTTGGTAGTGTGTTCGGGGTTATCTGCGGTAGGGTGTAGATCCTGGTGTACGGACTGGAGCGTTGGCATTGGGCTTGCGGAAGGTGATCCGACCTCGAGTGAGATCATATGGAGTGAGCTCTACAGTGACGGTGTCTCATGGGATGAGACGGATGAGATGTTTTTGCATCTTACCACTCACGTAGGCCTTGATAACCATGTTTGAGAATTCTTCTGGAAGCTGTACCTCGAATATAGCTCCGGGGAGCGACTTGAGTATCTTTCCTTCTACTTCGATTTTATCGTCTTTTGACATGATTTGGAAGGGCTTCTATAAAATAGCTGGCGAGAGTATATATAAAAGAGGAAAGAATGCAAATCTATTTTTGAGGAAATC
>JAYTJD010000089.1:0-1591 GCA_043731405.1 Candidatus Altimarinota bacterium | reverse complement strand
GAGAACTCACATAGACCGCGTGAGCGGTTGGGCGATATGCCCGATCATTCCCCAGCCAGTTGCGACTGGAATACTGGTATTTTACTTTGTTTTATGATGATTGTCAAATATTTGCAGAAATATGGTAGATATGGTATTATTTATAGTAATATATTTCATATAATATCAATATGGGACTCATCGAACAAAAACATGCTCAATATGGAGTTGCTGATCCTGTAGGAGCTATGCGAGACTTCAAGCTTGCTGCTGGGGCTCTCTCTGCCAGTGAGTCAGCGAGATCATCATTTGAGATTCGTGCTATGCAAGTACTCAGTCAAGATCCAAGTGTATGAGCTAATCTGCGTAACGACATATTCGCAAGCAAAGATAGTGTAGCTAATGGACATACTCCAGATATCTCAAAACTGAAAGGGGCTGATTTGAAAAATATAGAATATCATAGGTTGCTCGCCATACGAGAAAAACTCGTACAAGATCCAGAAAAAACACTCTCAGCACTCTCTGCATCTATCGATCTAGTATTTTCGAAATATGGAGTTGATGCAAATGATATACAAACTATTGAAACACGAGTAAATAACACTAGTGATGAGAATTTTGATGCACAATTACAGAGTATTCTAGAGACAATGGGTCATGTAGGGCTCACTTTTTTTCTCGAATGATGTGTCACTGCGGGCAAGTGTATCGATCAAGTAGTAGCTATTGCTAGATCCAAAAAAGTCGAATATGTTCACTTAAAACAAAATTCTTTTGAGTATTGGAATTTCCATAATATAGAGCGTCTTGCAGAAACAAAACAAAAGTTGTGATCTATAGAAGTATGAGAAAATAGTAGAGCATTCATCCTCTCTGGTGGAGCTGGCAATACTCTCGCATGACTATGAGTGGTACAATCTTATCTCCAATCTGGTGGAACTATTTCGGCAATCTCTGGAACCAGTATGGGATGAGCACTTGCTGCGATAGTCTGATCTATTGGTAATGATGTAACTCGGATCACAGAGTTGATGCACGATCTCCAAAATGGATTCGAAGTTGATGGGAAACATCACAGTATCACAGAATACAATCTCTATATCCCATGAGTACCACTTCTTGCCAAAGTATTCATAGAGAGAATCATGAAAAAATATGGAGTAGAAAAACATACTCGATTCTCAGATCTCAAAATCCCGGTAGTAATAAATGCTGGACGACAATATAAAAAATGAGAACAAGAAATAGTGCTCGCTGGATGAGACCTCGTGCATGATAGTATCCTCGCATCTATGAATGTACCACTTCCACTTGTATCCAATTTTGGTTGACTCGGACGGACAAAAATAGATGGTGTAGCTATGATCGACTATGCTGCGAATGAACGAGGGAATCCAACTCACTGGATCGAGTCTCTTGGCATACCCGAGAAAGATATGATTGTTGTGGATTCTGGATATTCATCTGAATCGTGGACAGAGAGCTATGGAACAGTAACAAGAGAGAGATTTTTGCGAGCAACTCAGAGAGATTTTTTTGCAAAGCTCCGTATTTTTCTAAAAGGATGAATGATCATGGATATCAATCCAGCACTTGCATGAGAGTGAGG
>JAYTJD010000088.1:0-1595 GCA_043731405.1 Candidatus Altimarinota bacterium | reverse complement strand
CCTTGACGGCATTTTGCGTAGGATAGAGGGTCGTACTTGTACCGAGAGTAGTTGTATTATCTTTGTTCGCCTGATTTTCAGCGACATATCCGATATTGTTTTCAGAGATTGCCCAGTTACTCGCTACTTGTGCTGGAGTATCTATGAGAGAGCGTACGACATCTCCTGCGGTGACGGCAACTCCTCCGAGAGTTCCTGCGACTGATACTGTCCAGAGATCACCCTTGAGCACTGCACCTGCTGTTCCAGATCCACCAGTCGCTGGAAAGGTATTGACTGAGGCGTTGTAGTTTCCACGATCATCGAGAAGACCTACAGTAGCATTATTGATAGCCGTTTGTGTAGCGGTAGACACAGGCTTGTTGACATCAGAGGTATTATCGACATTGGCAAGTCATACGGCGGTCTTATCGAGCGTTTGCATTGTTTTATCTCCTCTATAGTATTGTGCTGTTGTTCCAGCGGTTACAATAGGCTCTTTGGTAGCATCCGCCACGGTAATATTCGCGGACCCGTCAAAAGCCACTCCATTGATCGTTCGAGCGGTAGTGAGCTTTGGAGCGGATACTATCGTGATAGCAGGCGTAGTGGTTGGATTGACTACGGTTGCATCAGCAGTGGTTGATGAAACACTGGTGACAGATCCTCATCAGGATCAAGCATCACTTTCTCTTATTTTACCGAGGATTTTATCGAATTTGATTGCCATTAGCTCAGAGTTATTGTAGTGATTGCACCAGATATAGAGATAGTCTTCGTGGCTACGGTGATTCCGAGATTCTTATAGGTAATCACTATGTTGTTCGGATTGGTTTCATTGATGATCTGTTGATCAAATACTGGGATAGTAAACTCGGAGGTCGAGCTACTCACTGAGGCTCAGATATCATTTACATTGGTTGAGGCTGTCATGGTTGTGGTTGATTAGCTCATATAAAGGCATCGTGCATTCGGATATGGTTCATCAGCATCTTGGCTATTGGAGAATCAGGTGGGAGTCCCTGGAGCATCTGTGTATGCATAGCCTTATGTGTTTCGTGATTATCCGTCATATTGGCATTCATTGGATCACCATTCATCATCTTTTTGTTTTCTCATTCAGCGATTTGCATATCTGGATCCTTTTGTTTGTCGAGCTCTTCTTGGATCTTATCGACCTTGTCGTTGGTGATATCCATAATCCCTGTGACGAGTTCAGGTGGTATGACAAGCTCAGGATTGAACATCTTAATCATATTGAGAACCTCGATTGCCTGTGCCTGCTTGGTGATCTCGTCAAAGGCATTCGCCCCTGTGATAGATACTTTCACTTTCACTCGTTTGGCGGTGTCCTTAGTCATCGTCATTGCCTCTCATTTTCCTGGAGAGAAGAACTCTTGCGAATCATCACCATATACATCGTGCATCCTGAGAACAATTCTCACAAGACGAGACATATACTTGTTGAGCTCGTTGAGAGCAGTTCCTATGTTATTCTTCGATCCTGCCTGGAGAGCTTGTATCGCACGACCTGACGCATCAGGTCAAGTAGATGATGCCCCCATAATATCCTGTTGCATTCCTCACTCCATATCTGCCTGTGCCATCAGGAACTG
>JAYTJD010000087.1:0-1603 GCA_043731405.1 Candidatus Altimarinota bacterium | reverse complement strand
GTTTCTTGTTTTTGATTGTGAGCAATTTGCTCCGAGCATCTGCTCGCTTATTCGCTTGCTCTGCGAGGCGTTTTGTATATGCATTCTTCGTATTGATCTGTTCCTGTCTTTGCATTTGAGTAGAGAGACTCGGGACTAGTGTTGTGGTATGGGCTGATGAAAAAATGAAACACGAGATGAATATTGATATGAGTATGACTTTCATAGAACCATTTTAACACAATATATAGATATTGCAACAATCCACTCACAAAACTCACATACTTATTTTGATAGCTTTGTCTTCAGTATCTCAGTAAAGATCTTGGGGTTGCCTTGTCCTGCTGATTTTTTCATACATTGCCCCACGAAGAATCCGAAGAGATTGACTTTGCCACTTTGGTATTCTATGAGTTGCGTCTGCGACTGTGCGATGACCGTATCGGCGATAGCCTCAAGGGCTGCAGTATCATTGGTCTGACGGAGTGAGAGTGAGTCGACCCAGGCATCCGCATTACCTCATTCGAATACGAGCTTTTCGATCACGATCTTGGAGTTGGTTGATGAGAGCTCATCTACATTCACGAGCTCGATGACTCGAGCTATTTCCTTTGTTTCTGCTTTTATATCTGACAGACTCAGTCGTGTCGTGTGTGCCTCGAATATGGCGAATAGTATCGTCGTGATATAGGAACAAGATTTCTTCGGGTCTTTTGTTATATTCACGAGCTCTTCATAGAACTCACTGGTCATCAGGTCCTCAGAGAGTATACGGGCATCATCCTCGATGAGTTTGTATTCGTTCAGGTACTTGAGTCTACGATCCATCGGGAGATCTCAGATACGTCTCTCATCGATGAACTCGGGTGTGAGTCTGAGTGGTGGGAGATCAGGATCTGGGAAATACCGATAGTCCATTGCGTCTTCCTTGGATCGCATCGGTGTCGATATACCTCGCTCATCGCTCCAACCACGAGTCTCCTGATCGATAGATCCCCCGTTCTCGTAGATCTCGATCTGACGGGCGAGCTCGACATCGATCGCACGACCGATAGAGGCGAATCCGTTTACATTCTTCAGCTCTACTCGATTGCGGAGTTCGGTCTCTCATTGTATCCTCACAGAGATATTCACGTCACATCTCAGTTGTCACTTCTCCATATCGGCATCAGAGGCACCACACCATCTCATCAGCTTCTGGAGTTCCCCTAGGTATCCGAGGACATCAGCCTTGGAGCGAAAGTCTGGTTGCGTGACAATCTCCATGAGTGGTGAACCAGCACGGTTGTAGTCACAGAGGGTCTTGCCTCCTGCATGGACGAGCTTGCCTGCGTCGTTCTCGATATGCATATGATGGATGCGGAACGTCCTGAGCTCTCCATCGATCAAGGCTCTGACCTCGCCTCCATCGGCAATCGGCTCATAGAGCTGAGTGATCTGATATCCCATCGGGAGATCAGGATAAAAGTAGCTCTTGCGGTCGAATATACTCGTCTGCATGACCGTAGATCTGAGTGCGTGTGAGGCTCGGACGGCGAGATCGATGACACCGGCCGATACTGTCGGCAACATCCCAGGGAATCCCATACACACAGGACACACATGGATATTGGGTTCACTCGCG
>JAYTJD010000086.1:0-4108 GCA_043731405.1 Candidatus Altimarinota bacterium | reverse complement strand
CCCTCGATACGCTCCCAGTAGATAAAAAGAAAACCCATGTCCTCAATGCTGTCCGCAAGGATGAGATATCCTATGAAGAAGAGATGATAGGGCTCCAGATCGAGCTCGTCAAGCTCCAGAGATATATCCAAGAATTTGGCAAAAAAGTCCTCATCATATTCGAAGGACGAGATGCAGCAGGGAAGTGAGGCAATATCAAGAGATTCACCGAGTCACTCAATCCGAGGTATTCCAAAGTAGTAGCCCTCATGAAGCCATCAGATATCGAGCGAGGTCAATGGTACTTCCAGCGGTATATCTCTCACCTTCCGAATGCTGGGGAGATGATATTCTTTGATCGATCATGGTACAATCGAGCTGGAGTCGAGCCGGTTATGGGATTCGTCGGGAAGCGTGACTATGAGAAGTTCATCGATGATGTGGTGGTATTGGAGAAGATGCTCACGAGAGCAGGGACGAAGATCATCAAGTTCTATTTCTCAGTGTCAAAAGAAGAACAAGCAGCTCGGTTCCACGAGCGACGCACCAATCCTCTCAAGCAGTACAAGCTCTCTCCTATAGATCAGTTCTCACAGAAGCTCTGGGATCGCTATACTCTCGCTGAGTATCTCAACTTCTCCCAGACACACAGTGAACACGCTCCATGGACAATCGTGAAGAGTGATAACAAGGAGATGTCTCGTATCAACGCGATCAAGTATCTCCTCTCACAGTTCGACTATCCAGACAAGTGCGATGCCAAGTATCTCCGTATCAATGATGATATCGTATTCTCTGGACGAGAAAAAGTAAAGATGCTATCCAAAGAAATCGATGAAACAAAGAGTTTGTTTGAATAAAGTGGGATATTTTACGAGTCAATTCTATTACTTAATCTTTCGGTCAAGATTTCAGATATCTATGTTTCCTTCTTTGACAAGGAGCTCTGGAAGTATGTTCCTATATTTCCTAAGAATTTCTTGATACTTCGAATTCAAGTTACCAAAAGTTTCCAAATCTGCCAGTACCGATTCAAAACTCATTCTCCATTCTTTTATATCGTTCTTTGAAAATCAATCCCAAAGCAATGGAATTTTTCATTCCAAAAATGCTTGAACGATATCTAGGCTATTATCTATGTATCTTGATAGAAAAGGTCCTTTGATTTTATTAAATTGAAGTAAGGCATCTTGATTTGGTCAAAGGTCACTTAAACGAGCTATTGATTGGATGGCATGTTTGTACGCAATAAATGCATCTATGTAATCTTCCTGTGTTCGGGACTTGATGTTTATGTAATTCTCAATCTTCTCTATGTAGTCATTAAGGAGTGTTCTTTCTTCATTTTTTAGAAAATTTACAGGAAAAAGCTTATCCACTCTTTCCTCCCATTGAGCTATATCCATTCAATATTGTTGTGCAATGAACAATATTTGCCTGGATTTATGATAATTCTTTTGATTTGGATTTTTTTGAGCTTCCAAGAGTGATAGATTGATATCACACTTGATCCAATTACGGATTTCCTGTAATAGCCTATCTTTTTCTATTTGAGAGAGATTTTCATTATCCTGAAATTTTCTAGTGAGTTTGTCGAAGTCACTATCTTTCTTTGAACGATTGAGATAATCCTCTGGGTTAGGCTTCTGATCATCAGCTGTATATTTTTGGCAAGATTCCATATGAGATAGTTAAGAGTTAGATATGATAGGAAAAGTATATCAGAACCTTATGTTTTTTGCAAGTTTTCGACTATATCCCGTCCCGCCGCATACCCACTCGCCCAACATATCTGTAAACTAAATCCACCAGTATATCCATCCACATTAAGCACTTCTCCTGCGAAGTAGAGGTTTTTTTGGAGTTTTGACTCCATACTCTCTGAATCTATCTCATCGGTCGATACACCTCAGGCTGTGACGAACTCATCTCCAGGACGCCGATCTGTGAGAGTGATGGGTATTCATTTTCATAGGAGTTCTGCGATATATTCTCGATCTTTTTTGGATATTGATGCAGCGAATACTTCTCGAATACTACCGAAATATTCTCAGATGAATTCATCTACAAATCTGCGAGGCAATTTTTCAGCTAGGATGCTGGATATGAGTTTTTTGGGATGATTCGCGAATTCGAGTTTGAGCAAGCTATCCCACTCTGCCACTCACATATCAACAAGAGGGGAGAGGTGTGTAGTTTTTGGATTTTGTTTGTCGATAGCCTCCCATGCCACCTGAGATGAGTACATGAATGCGAGAGGTCCCGAGAGTCCAAAATGAGTCAGGAGGAGTGATCCAGCAACATCACCGATCTTCGCTCCAGGGAGAACAAGTCCCGAGAGCTCGTGAGTCCACTGCTCTCTCGTGAGAAAACTAGATAGTGATGGTCAGAGCTGTGTGACAGTGTGTCCGAGTGCCCTCGCAAATGCGTATCCGTCACCAGTAGATCCGGTATGGCTATAGGCATTGCCTCATGTAGTCACGACGACTATATCAGACTCATAGACTCATTTTGGTGTCGTCATCTGGTATCATTTTTCTATTTTCACAACATCAGAAACTCATTCTCCATAGTGGAGTGTTACCTTGTCGCGATATTTCGCGAATACCCGAGTGAATGCTTCCACTACCTCAGTTCCATCATCAGAAACTGGGAATACTCTATTGTCAGCCTCACATTTCATCGGGACTCCATGTGACTCGAACCATTCTCGACATTTTCTAGGTGAGAACTTGCCGAATGCCTTGCGTATGAAGTCAGATCCGCGAGTATATTTGGAGAGAAGTATTTTTTTGTCCTCGATACCAGTCGTCACATTGCATCTCCCGCCACCTGAGATGATGACTTTTTTGCCTGGACTCGTATTCTTCTCGAATATCTGGATATGATAGTCTGATCCCTCGCTATTCTCGAGTATAGTGGTAGCTGCCATGAGTCCGGCGGCTCAGGCTCCGATGATGGTGATGATTTTCATAGATTCAACTGATTTTCCTCAGTATATCGATAGTTATCAAAAAATCGAATTTTGGTTTCAGGAAAATATGAAGAATCGATAGCTCTCTCTCAAAATACGCTAACCGCCCACACATCTATGTATCCTATACAAGATAAATAGAGCACATGAAAGACTCTATAAAAATATACACTCAAAAAATAATAGATACAAATAATCGGAACAAAGTTGTTACAATTATCGATTTAGCTCATTTTATCGTTCTCCATGCTTGCTATGATTTCTTCTCGAAGATGAGGAGTATTCTTCTCTCCATGGACACTCACCGCATGTTGCACAGCTGCCTCCAAGAGCTCCTCTTCGTTGTCGGCAGAGATTGCTACTGAGCAATTCATCTCACTTGGCATCTTCCGACAATCGACCATCTTCCGCATTGTAGATGTTTCCATATATGAAAATATTAGGAGATAAAAGCTGATACCGATAGTTCATGATTTTTAAAAAGATTCTGAGCGTTTATTTTTTTAAACTTCGTTCGTTCTCTTCAAAAATTCACGAGCTCTCGTGCTTATCATTATATCTCTCGATGATTCATTTTCAAAGACGCTTTCAGGACAAAATCATTCAAAGGTATTTGATTCATTGAATCTACTATGTTTTAAAAAACTCTCCAATTATGAAGAGTTTCTTATATTTTTATGGCAGCCCCACTTGGAACCGAACCAAGATAAACGGCTTTGGAGACCGCTACACTAACCGTTGTGCTATGGAGCTAGATTCTGTAGATACGGATATCTACAGAAATTAGAATTAGATCGAATAACGATAAAAGGCTACAATAGAGTCTTTCCCGATTGCTTCACCGACTTTCTGATCTGGATTGACGACGAATGGTTGAGTAAGGAGAGCATTCTCTTCACGAAACTTCGTCATCTTACCGTCGATGATCTTCTCGAGGATTTCTTTTGGCTTACTAGCATTTTTTGGATCTTGTTCCATGAGTGCGAGTTGGATCTCTTTTTCCTTTGCTACATCAGCATCAGAGATATCAGATGGAGATACAACCTGAGGAGCTGATGCAACGACATGCATGGCCACTTGTTTGAGGATATCTGTATCAGTACCAGTCTTAGCAACTATTACTGATCCATTTTTGAAGTTGGAGTGAACGTATGA
>JAYTJD010000085.1:0-1614 GCA_043731405.1 Candidatus Altimarinota bacterium | reverse complement strand
TATCACCCGAGAACAGCTTGAGATAGACAACAACTCCCTTGTATGGATCGTATTGTGAGTCGAATATGAGGGCTTTGGTAACTCCAGACTTCGGATCTGCCTCTCCATACTCTGTGACGAGATTGGAGTCTCGATCGAGTTTCTTTGGCTCTGGGATGAGTCTGATGACCTCTTCGAGGATTGTCTCGACATTGGCTCCAGTTTTTGCTGATACTGGGATGATATCCTCTCTCTTGCAGCCGAGCAGATTCATCACCTCTTCACTCACTCGCTCGACATCTGATGATGGGAGATCGATCTTGTTGAGAACTGGGATGATCGTGAGATCGTTCTCCATAGCGAGATACACATTCGACAGAGTCTGTGCCTCGATCCCCTGCGTCGCATCGACGACGAGGATGGCTCACTCGACTGATGCGAGAGAGCGAGAGACCTCATATTGGAAGTCGACATGTCCAGGAGTATCGATGAGATTGAGCTCGACTCATTTCCACTCCATACGTACGGGAGTGAGCTTGATCGTGATTCCTCGCTCACGCTCGAGATCCATCTGGTCGAGTGTTTGTGATTGCATCTCACGCTTTTGGAGCGTACCGGTGATCTCCATGAGACGATCAGCGAGAGTCGATTTGCCATGATCGATATGAGCGATGATACAAAAATTGCGGATAGAGGTTGGTTTGGACATATGGTTGGGATCTTAGATCTTAGAACTTAGAACTCAGATCAGCAAAAATAGGTACCGATACCTCGAATTCTAAAGCACAAGATACCCAAAAAGCCGAAAAAGGCAAAAAGAACTCTCCAGAATTTGCTTTATCAGAATTATTATGCTAATCTATATTTACCTTATATCTCTTACCAATACAAATATGGAAAAGCACCTCGCCCCTTCTCGTGAGTACCTCGCTCGTCGTGGTCACATGGTATCGTTCCTCATGATGGCTCTCATGGTCACTGCATGGGTCAATACGTTCCAGGAGTCAGTCAACGCAGCAGCGATGTCTGTATACTTCTAGTATCACTCTTAGAAAAAAATCCTCTCTCGAATTTTCGAGAGAGGATTTTTTTATTTCTGAGTCCTTGGTTTCGAGTTTTGTAGATATTAACGTATAGTTACTATCGATTCCCTTTTGCTCGATTATGAGTCTTGCAGAGCATTTCACAGTTTTTGATATCAGTTGCACCACCCTTGCTCCATGCTGAGACATGATCAGCATCCATATCAGCGAGTACCCATAGCTTGCTTTTGTTCGCATCGTGACCCATGGTACAGTGTGGACAATTTGATTCGCCTTTTGCCTTAGCCGTTTCACTTTGAGTTGTATAGATAGATTTTTTCGTTGCATCATCGAATACACGAACCTCGAGGAGCTTGGTATCGATCGAACCACCGAGGATATACTCAAATATTCCTTTGCGATACTTTACATAGGTATCACCATAGAGTTTTCGGACTTCTGCTGATACCTTGGTTGGATTGTATGCCGTGTTGTGATACTCATCATAGAGTCGTCCCCATTCGAGTCCTCGCATCTCACTCTCAACATCGACAAATACTCCAGAAACCCAGTCTATAACGGTGCTAAAATATGTCTTCAATTCTGTGATATT
>JAYTJD010000084.1:0-1616 GCA_043731405.1 Candidatus Altimarinota bacterium | reverse complement strand
ACTCTCCTCTACTTCTACCCGAAGGATGATACTCCAGGTTGCACGATGGAGGCGACTGATTTCACTCGGCTCAAAAGTGAATTCGCAGAGCTCGGGATCCAGATAATAGGTATCTCTCGGGACTCAGAAGCCTCTCATACGAAATTCTGCAACAAGCATGATCTCGGTATACAGCTAATATCTGATGAATCATGAGAACTGCATGAACAGTACAGTGTGATCGGTGAGAAAAAAAACTATGGCAAGGTCTATATCGGTGTGATTCGTTCGACTTTTCTCCTCGATAGTACATGAAAAATCCTCCACGAATGGAGAAATGTAAAGGCAACAGGACATGCAGAGAAGGTGCTACGAGAGGTGAGAAAGCTAATATAGAAAGTATGAATACGTTCCAAAATCAAATACAAGTTGCCCTGACTGCACTCGAGATGAGTCTCGATCCAGTTATATGGCGTACGAAACTGCGAATACAAGCACTCATGATATTACATAATCCAACACTTAGGGAGAATATTTTTGCTACTCATTTGAATCATCTTTTCACACTCTTAATTGTCGGAGTATCTACATGAGATATAATCCTATCTAACTATCAGAATATATACGAGGAACGCTATGAGGAAGGTGAAGCTGAACCAATACTCAGAGTCGATATACCCCAAACGAGAGTATATGGTACTGCTGTAGAATTCAATGAGCGTTTTTATGCAATCGGGCTCATGCAATGAAAGTCATATACTCAGATTCGTAATGAATTAAAGTGAATATGAATGGGTAAGGAGATAGCGATTATTCATGAAGCAGATGAAAAATGACTCATGGCAAATAGAGTATTTTATCGAAGCGTGGATATTCCAAAAAAGAAAACCAATCATTAATTACCTACTTCTGATGAGAGAGTATCTCTCGGAAAAACATCAAATCTTGATAACACTGCTTGGCACATGGGATCAGTTCGAGCTCATCGAATCACACCCAGCGAGCTCAGGATCACTCCATCACCTCGATATCTGCCATATCCAGAGGGAGAGTGAGATAAAAACTAGACCGAATAACACCACTTGGCAAAATATACTCTTTAAGTGGAGAGAGCTTTTTAGGTGAGATCAAGAGTCCGAGCTCTTCTTCCCACTCACGAGAACAACACTGGCGTGCCGTCTCACCATTCTCCGCTGTCCCTCAGAAAAATGCATATTTGCCAGGGTTGTATGTAGTATTATGATCCCGCAAGTGGAGGAGTACTTTTTTGCGGAATGGATGATAGATGAACCCTCCAGCCCAGAGTGTAGATGTAGGAATTGGATGCATGGGCAGGATTATATGAGAACTCTTGCAAAAGCAAGCAAAATCCTCTACGAATAGAGGAATATGAAGACAATGGGCCATGCGGAAAAGATACTGAAGAGGTGAAAGAAATCGTATAATCCCGACTAGTAAATAGAAAAAAGATTGGTATACTAGGCGTAACCAACTTTTTTATGTCTCTTTTTCAACTCCACTCTCCATACAAGCCAACAGGTGATCAGCCTGCTGCGATAGCCAAGCTCGTCGAGTCTATACGCTCTGGCAATGATTTCCAGACTTTGCTCGGTGTGACGGGTTCTGGGAAGACGTTC